>DATMMM010000436.1:0-9074 GCA_035569735.1 Allostellaceae bacterium
CCCGCCGCGGCATAGCGGCGCGCGGTCGTCTCGGGATCACGGTCGCCGCACAGGGCCTGCTCGTCCTCGAAGGTCGGCAATGCCAGAGAGATCATCGGCAGGAATTCCGCGAACACCGCGCGCGCCGCCTCGGGATCGGGCCAGAGGGCCGGGCGGTAGTTGGTGTCGAACGCGACCTGCCGGCCGCGCGAGCGCGCCGCCGCCAAAGCCGCTCGGAACCGCTGCCGCGCCTCGGGCGCCAGGACCGCCAGCGTGACGCCGGAGAAGTAGAGCGCGTCGTACTCCCCGAGCGCCGCCAGCAGGGGCTCGCTCTCCGCCGTCTGGAACAGCGAGCGCACCGCGGCCTCGCTGCGCCAATAGAAGAAGCGCCGCTCGCCGGACTCGTCGGTGCGGATGAGGTAGAGACCAGGCAACCGGCGGGGCAGGCGGGCGACGCGGCCGATGCCGATGCCCTCGGCTTGCCACGCCTTCACCATGGTCTCGCTCATGGGGTCATCGCCGAGGGCGGTCACGTAATCGACGGCGATCTCGCGGCTGGCGGCGGTGCGCGCGAGGTAGAGCGCGGTGTTCAAGGTGTCGCCGCCGTAGCCCAGTGCCAGCGTGCGCTCGTCGCGATGGCTGAGCTCCAGCATGCATTCGCCGATCGCGGCGACGCGGATCATGTTTCGCCTCTTGTCGGGTCCCGCCGATGCATTAGTCTTTCCGCCGTCGGAGCCGTCGCCGTCAAGCGCAGAGGCATAGGAAGCAGGGAGCAGCGATGCACGAGATTTTCGAGCGCACCACGGTCGTTCCCGTCCTCACCATCGAGCGGCTGGAGGATGCGCTGCCGCTGGCGGAGGCCCTGGCGCGCGGCGGCCTCACCGTGCTCGAGGTGACCTTCCGCACGGAAGCCGCGGCACCCGCGATCGCCGCCATCGCCCGCGAGCTGCCTGACGCCGTCGTCGGCGCCGGCACGCTGCTCAGGCCCAACGACATCACGCAGGCACTCGAAGCCGGCGCCAAGTTCCTGGTGAGCCCGGGCATGGTGCCGGAGCTGGTGGCGGCCGGGCTGGCGACCGACGTGCCCTATCTTCCCGGCGTCGCCACCGCATCGGAAGTGATGACGGCGCGCGGCCTCGGCTGCTCGCTGCTGAAATTCTTTCCGGCGGCGGCGATCGGCGGGCCCGCGGCGCTGGCGGCCTTCGCCCCCGTGTTCCGCGGCGTTGCCTTCTGCCCGACCGGCGGCATCACCGAGGAGACCGCGCCCAGCTATCTTCGCCTGCCCAACGTGCCCATGGTCGGCGGCGCCTGGATGGTGCCCGCGGCCGCCATCGCCGAGCGCGACTGGAGCCGCATTACGGGGCTCGCGAAGAAGGCGGCGGGCCTGAAGCGCGGCTAAGCCAGCCACGCAGGACCTCGACATAATCCGCCGGGAAGCCGCGGGCCTCGGCCGCCGCGATCACGGGCTCGAGGTAGCCCGCGCGGACGGAGCCGGGTGCCGCGTCGGCCGCGAGATAGACCAGCGTGGGCTCGCCCGCGATGACGATGCTCTCGCGGCGGAACAGACCGCCGTCGATCTCCTCGAACTCGTCGAGCGTCCGCTCGCAGGCAGGCGTCAGAGACCAGAGCACTCCCACGACACGCGCCGCCGGATCAGGCACGAGGGTCCCATAGCCGCGCTCGCCCACCACGAAACGCCAGCCCGGCAGAACGACCGTGCCGATCTCCCGAGCCGCCGGGCAGCGGCGCGCCATCTCGGCGGCGATAATGTTGGCGCCGTAGGCGAAGTATTGCCGGCGCGCGTCGGAAGCGGGTGTGCTCAATAGGTGGCTCGGCCGCCGCTGAGGTCGAAGACCGCGCCGGTGCTGAAGGAGCAATCCTCCGAGGCGAGCCAGGCGACCAGCGCCGCCGCCTCCTCGACGGTGCCGAAGCGGCCCATCGGAATCTTCGAGAGCATGAACTGGGTGAACTCCGCGCTCACCTGGTCGAGGATATCCGTCTTGATCACCGCGGGCGCCACGCAATTGACCCGCACGCCGGTGGCCGCGAGCTCCTTGCCGAGCGCCTTGGTCAAGCCGATCACGCCCGCCTTGGCGGCGGCGTAGGCCGCGGCCTTGGGATTGCCCTCCTTCCCCGCGATCGAGGCGATGTTGACGATGCGTCCGTAGTTGCGCCGGCTCATGCCCGGCACCACCGCGCGGTTGCAGAGGAAGACGCCGGTCAGGTCGATGTCGATCACCGTCTGCCAGGCGTCGAGCGAATAATCGGCGACGGTGAGGGTGGGCCCGGTGATGCCCGCGCCCGCTACCAGGATGTCGATCGGCCCAAGGCGGCGCTCGGTTTCGGCGACGGCGCCGGCGACCGATTTCTCCTGGATGACGTCCATCGCAACTCCGATGGCGCCCTGGAGCCGGCTCGCCGACTCCTCCGCGCCCGCGATGTCCCAGAGCGCCACCTTCGCACCCGATTGCAGAAACCGCGCCGCGATGGCGTAACCGATGCCGCGCGCGCCGCCGGTGATGGCGGCGACCCGACCCTTGAGGTCGATCTGGTTCATGGTTCCTCTGCCCCTGCTGAGATGGAACGACCGACTTTGTGCGGCTCCGGTCCCGCCGCTATGATGGCCCGCATTGGAAGCGAAGGCCGGGCGCCGAGTCAATCGAGGACGCCCCGCCGAAAAAAGAGGAGACGCCCTTGGCCGACGACGCCCGCGCCCGCACGACGCTCCGCAGCACCGAATGGTTCGGCAAGCCTGACCGCGACGGCTTCGCTCACCGCTCCTGGATGAAGAACCAGGGTCTGCCGCATCATCTCTTCGACGGCCGGCCTGTGATCGGCATCTGCAACACCTGGTCGGAGCTCACGCCCTGCAACGCGCACTTCCGGCGCATCGCCGATCACGTGAAGCGCGGCGTCTACGAGGCCGGCGGCTTCCCGCTGGAGTTCCCGGTGATGAGCCTCGGCGAGACGCTGATGCGGCCCACCACCATGCTGTTCCGCAACCTCGTCAGCATGGACGTGGAGGAATCGATCCGCGCCAACCCGATCGACGGCGTCGTGCTGCTGATGGGCTGCGACAAGACCACGCCTGCCTTGCTCATGGGTGCCGCGAGTTGCGACCTGCCGACGATCGGCGTCTCCGGCGGTCCCATGCTCAACGGCAAGTTCCGCGGCCAGGACATCGGCTCCGGTACCAACGTGTGGTCGTTCAGCGAGGACGTGCGCGCGGGCAAGATGTCGCTCGCTGATTTCATGGACGCGGAAGCCTGCATGTCGCGCTCCGCAGGCCACTGCATGACCATGGGCACGGCCTCGACCATGGCGAGCATGGTGGAGGCGCTGGGCATGGGCATGCCCGGCAACGCCGCGATCCCCGCCGTCGACTCCCGCCGCTACGTGCTCGCGCACATGGCCGGCCGCCGCGCCGTCGAGATCGTGCGCGAGGATCTGCGGATGTCGAAGATCCTGACGCGCAAGGCCTTCGAGAACGCGATCCGCGTCAACGCCGCGATCGGCGGCTCGACCAACGCGGTGGTACACCTGCTGGCGCTCGCGGGCCGTATCGGCACCAAGCTCGAGCTCGCCGATTTCGATCGGCTCGGCCACGACATGCCGCTTCTGGTGAACCTGATGCCGTCTGGCCGCTTCCTGATGGAAGACCTCTATTACGCCGGTGGTTTGCCCGCGGTGATCCGTGAGCTCGGCACGCTGATCCACCTGGACGCGCTCACCGTCAACGGCAAGACCATGGGCGAGAACACCGGCGACGCGCCCTGCTACGACCGCGAGGTCGTCGCGGCCTTCAAGCAGCCGATCCAGGAGAAGGCCGGCATCGCGGTGCTGCGCGGCAACCTGTGTCCCGACGGCGCGGTGATCAAGCCTTCGGCGGCGACGCCCGCGCTGATGAAGCACCGCGGCAAGGCGCTGGTGTTCGAGAACATCGAGGATTTCCACCAGCGCATCGACACCGTGGAAGCCGACGAGACCATGGTGATGGTGATGAAGGGCGCGGGGCCCAAGGGCTATCCGGGCTTCCCCGAGGTCGGCAACATGCCGCTTCCCGCGAAGGTGCTCAAGAAGGGCATCACCGACATGGTGCGCATATCCGACGCGCGCATGAGCGGCACCGCTTACGGCACCGTGGTGCTGCACATCTCGCCGGAAGCCGCCGCTGGCGGCACGCTGGCGCTGGTGCAGACCGGCGATCCCATCGAGCTCGACGTGGAAAAGCGGAGCCTGCACCTCGACGTGCCCGAGCCCGAGCTCAAGCGTCGGCGCGCCGACTGGAAACCGCCGCAGAGCAGCTACGACCGCGGCTATGCCCGACTCTACATCGACCACGTCCTGCAGGCGCATCAAGGCGCCGATCTCGACTTCCTCGTGGGCAAGAGCGGTGCGCTGGTGGCACGGGAGTCACACTGAGGTGCTGGGCTAGGCGACGCGCAGCTCGGGAGCCTCGTCGGGGTGTTGGCGGAGCTGCCGTGTTGGCCGGCCCGCATGGTCGACGAAACCACCTTCTCTGAGGCGGCGCAGCACGGTTGAGAAATGCGCCGCTGCGCGCTCGGTGCCGGCAGCCTCGAGCCAGTTCTGGTCCAGGAACGACGCCAGCGCGGGGTGACCCAGGCTCGCTTCCCGGAGGATTCCGAGCAATGAGACCATCGCCTCCTCGCGGTCTCCGGCAAGCTCGGTCAGCACCGCGACACGCTCCGCGGCGGCGCGGTCGACCGTGTCTGGGCCGGCCCCCAGTCCGAAATCGATGAGGCGGCGGCGCGCGGGCGAGGCGAGCTGAAAATGCGCGATCTCGTGCACCAGCACGAAGGCCTCGGTGTCCGCGTACAAGCGCTCGCCATCCCAGCTGAGGCCGGAGCTGAGATGTCCTTCGGCAACGTCCATGCCGAACTCCCGCGCCAGCGCCAGCGCTTGCTGGCAATGAGTTTCAGCCACTGCGGCCAGGGCGCGGTCGGGCGACGTCGCGGCAATACGGTGCAGTATCTCGCGCGCGAAGGCGTCGGCGAGGCTATCGCGGAACTGCCGAAGCATCTCCGGCAGCCGGTCCGATGGGATCGGCGTCAGGATCATCGCTTGAGCGAGAAACTCTAGGAGGGGCGGCGCCGCTCCGACAAGTCCGGCGGTGCGGGCTCGGTGGCGGTGCGGTCGAGAGGCGGCACCGTCGCCCGCCGTGTCGCCATCGCGGGCGACAATGGACCCGTGATGATGAGCGCGACCACGCCGATGCCGCTGTCGTGCAGGCCGATCATCTCTCCGGCTTTGCGCGAGAGATCGATCACGCGCTTCGTGTAGGTGGCGTTGCGGTCGTTGATGCGCACGACCACGCTCTTGCCGGTTCTCAGATTGACCACGCGCACCCGTGTATCGAAGGGCAGGGTGGGGTGGGCCGCCGTAAGGGCCTTCTCGTCGAAGCGCTCGCCGCTGGCGGTGTGCTTGCCGCGCACGCTCGGACCGCCATACCAGCTGGCCGTGCCCACCTCGATCCGAGGCGCCTGGTTGTAGTTTCCGGCATCGACAGTGACCGCGCCGTGACCACTGGGGTCATTGACCTGCGCCAAGCTCGGCGCCGCTACGAGAGCAATCGCGGCTCCAAACAGCAAACCGCACCGAAGCGAACGGCCCAGCTTTGTCGCCATGGTTTCAACCCCCGGCAGTTCTCCCTGACCGACCATAGCGGTTGATAACGCGCTGCGAAACCCATAACCGGTGGGATCAATGTCAAAAATGGGACAAAAGGCGAACTTCGAGCCTCAGGTCCGTGAATTAATCATGAATTGATCAGTTTATAAAAAGCGGTGGCCGTAGAGCCAATCCAGCATGCCGTAGTCGTCCTCGGCGCGCAGCGCCATCATCTGGTTGCGGACCTCCGCCGCCATTCCGTCGAGATGAAAGAATGCACCCATGGCGCGTGCCGTGATCTGCACGCGCGCGGTGCGAAATTTCCGCGCCTCTTGATAGGCGAGAAGCGCGTTCGCCACATCCTGCGGCGCCGCGGAGACATGGAGCGCCAGGCAGAAGGCGTCCTCGATCGCCTGGCAGGCGCCTTGCGCGATGTACTGGTACATCGCATGCGCGGCGTCGCCCATGAGCACGATGCGATTGCGCGTCCACTGCGCGATAGGTTTCCGGTCCACCATGAGCCATCGCTTGTCGCGCCCCATCAGCGTCGCGCAGCCGCGGACGTAGTCGCAGGTCTGCGCGTAGTGGGCGTCGAGCTCTTCCGGAGTGCCCCAATCGTCCGAGCCGGGCGTGTAGCGGCGGCTGCGGAACACCGCGACCTGGTTATAGAGCTCGGCGCGGCGGATCGGATATTGCACGAAATGCATCTGCGGGCCGACCCACATGACGACATGGTCGAGCCCGGCATGCGTCGACATTTTTTCAATCGGGATGGCGCCCCGGTAGGCGACCAGTCCGTCATAAACCAGCGCATCATCCGAGATGATCGCGCGGACCGCGGAATGGAGACCGTCGGCGCCGATGAGCAGCTCCGTCTCGTAAACGCCGCCATCGGCAAAGCGCGCCCGCGCGGCGTCGCCGAGATCCTCGACGGCGACGACCTCGCGCCGGGATTCGAGCGTGATGCGCCGCTCCTGCCGGCAGGCATCGAGCAGCACGCTCAAAAGATCGCCCCGATGCATGACGATATAGGGATGGCCGTAGCGACGGCGGAAGCCGTCGCCGAGATCGACCGCCGTGATGCGCTCTGCCGAAATCGCGTCCATCCAGACAAGGCGGGTGGGCAAGACCGCGCGACTGCCGATCTCGGCCATGAGCCCGAGCCGATCGAGCACGGAGGTGGCATTGGGCGCGAGTTGCAGGCCGGCACCGATCTCGCCGAACTCCGGCGACTTCTCGACGACATGGACCTCGCGGCCGCTCCGGCCGAGTGCGAGCGCGGTCGCGAGCCCGCCGATGCCGCCGCCGACGATCACAGTTGGAAGCCGCCCGCTCATTGCCTCTCGCAAAAGTACCGCGCCATCGCTGGCGCGGCGCACGTTGGCGGACGGGGTGGGATTCGAACCCACGAGGCCCTTGCGGACCTGCCGGTTTTCAAGACCGGTGCCTTAAACCGCTCGGCCACCCGTCCACAGGCGGACGCCGCTACGACCTGACGAGGGAGCGTCATAGGGCGCGATGGATGCAATTGGAATGGTCTTGATTGGATCGCATTGGCATGTCCATCGCCTGCAAATCGGCCGAGCCCCGAGGCAAACTCCCTCCTGGGGCGCAATCTCGCAAGTGAATTGCCCATCTTTACAATAAATTAGCCATCCCTCGCGCATGCTCCCTTGGCGCGCGCCTGTCCGGTGGCTGATCCGCTGGCGGCCGATCGGATGGCCCCTTGTGCTCGACGTCGCTCGAAAATACCTGAGCCGATCCTCCCCCCAGTCCGGCGCGGCCGGCGTGGCGATCCTGCTGTGCCTGCTCCTCATCGGCGGCGACGGGCTCCGCCTGTGGGACGACGATTCCGAGGTGCTGCGCGGGGGCATGATCGGCCTTGCCGGTTTGCTGGCGGTTCTGCTGGTGCTTGGGCGGACGCTCACCCGGCAGATCGGCCTGCGCACGCAGCTCCGGCAGAGCGAAGCGCGCTTGCAATCGATCCTCGACAACGCGCCCGTCGCCATCAGCCTCAAGGATCGCCAGCATCGCTACGTGCTCTTCAACGAGCAATACCAGCGCTGGTTCGGAGTGACGCCGGAGCAGCAGCTCGGAAAGACTTTGCGCGACGTCGGCACCGACCCGGAATTCTCCGCGCTCATGGAGGATATGGAGGACCGCGTGCTCGCGACCGGAGCCGCGGAAGTGCTCGAGGTGCGCGAGCCCGATATCGGCACGGCGCCGGCCTGGGTGCTGGTGACCAAATTTCCGGTGCGCACGCCGGACGGAGACGTCATCGGCGTCGGCACCATCAATGTGGATGTCTCCGAAGGCCGCGCGGCCCAGGACGCGCTGCGCGAGAGCGAGGAGCGCTATCGCCTGCTGGCAGAGAATGCCACGGACCTCATCACGCTGAGGGACCTCGAGACCGGCAAGCGCCTCTATGTCTCGCCGTCGCTCGGCATCGTGCTGGGCTACCAGCCCGAGGAGCATGCCACGCTCAATCCGGTCGAGCTCGTCCATCCCGAGGACCTCTCGGGCTATTTGCAGGTACGCACCAAGCTCGGGCCGGAGCAGCCGGTTGCGACCGCCATTTACCGGGCCCGTTGCAAGGACGGCCGCTATATCTGGGTCGAGAACCGTCTGCGCTTCGTTGCGGGCACGCCGCCACGCCTCGCCTCGACGCTCCGAGACATCACCAAGCGCAAGGTCGCCGAGGATGCGCTCCGCGAGAGCGAGGAGCGGTTCCGCTTCCTGATCGAGGGCGTGCAGGACTACGGCATTTACATGCTCGACGGGACCGGCCGTGTGAAGAGCTGGAACGGCGGCGCCGAGCGCATCAAGGGCTATCGCGCCGAGGAGATCATCGGGCAGCATTTCTCGGCCTTCTATACGGAAGCCGACCGCGCCATGGATGTACCGGCGCGGAACCTCGGTATCGCCCTGCACTCCGGCACGTACATCGGCGAGGGTTGGCGGCTCAGGAAGGATGGCACTCGCTTCTGGGCCGGCGTCGCGCTGACGGCCGTGCGCAACCCCGCGGGCGAATTGCTGGGCTTTTCCAAGGTCGCGCGCGACCTGACCGAGCGGACCATCGAGGAGGAGCAGCGAGAGCTCATCATCGAGGCGGCGCCCAACGGCATGTTGATCGTCAGCGAGACAGGGATCATCACGCTCGCCAACAGCGCCATCGAGCGCATCTTCGGCCACGCGCGCAGCGGCCTTTCGGGTCAGCCGATCGAGCTGCTGGTGCCGGAGGGTTGGCCCCACGCCCATGCGGAAACCGGCGCCGCCTTCACCGAAAGCTCCATTGCCAGCGGGCGGCGGGACTTGACGGGGCGACGCGCCGACGGCTCCGAGATCCCGATCGAGATCGAGCTGAGCCCGGTGCAGACGCCACGCGGCCGGATCATCGTGGCCACCGTCATCGACGTGACCGCGCGCCGCGCCGCGGAGAAGGCGCTGCAGGATGCCAAGAACGCGGC
>DATMMM010000437.1:0-4235 GCA_035569735.1 Allostellaceae bacterium
GAGGCGATCTCGGTCGCCTCCGTGGTCGCCGCCATCGACGGCGATATCGGCATCACCCAGTGCACCTCACATCCCGCCAGCGGCGCGTCCGGCACCTGCGAGCGCACGCATTTCTGTCCGACCCGGCCGCATTGGCAGCGCATCAACCTGGCCGTGAGCACGGCGCTCTCGGCGGTGACGCTCGCGGACATGGTGGCGGACCGCTGGCCCTTCCTGGCGCATCCCATGCGCCCGTCCGGAGATCCCGCCACGCCATGACCTCGAACCTCGACAGCCTCGACCCCGTCCGCGCGGTCACCACCGAGGGCTACAAGTACGGCTTCGTCACCGACATCGAAGCGGAGGAGGCGCCGCCTGGTCTCAACGAGGAGACGGTGGCGTTCATCTCGGCCAAGAAGCGCGAGCCGCAGTGGCTGCTCGAGTGGCGGCTGCAGGCGTTCCGCCATTGGCAGACCATGCCGCGGCCGGAATGGGCGAAGCTCCGCATTGCGCCGATCGATTATCAAGCCGCGACCTATTATTCGGCGCCCAAGCAGAAGGCCGGGCCGCAGTCCCTTGAGGAGGTCGATCCCGAGCTCCTGAAGACCTACGCCAAGCTCGGCATTCCCCTGCACGAGCGCGCGGCGCTCGCGGGCGTGGCGGTGGACGCGGTGTTCGACAGCGTCTCGGTCGCAACCACTTTCAAGGAGACGCTGGCGGAGCTCGGTATCATCTTCTGCTCCTTCGGTGAGGCCGTGCGCGAGCATCCCGATCTCGTGCGCAAGTATCTGGGCACCGTGGTGCCGCAGGGCGACAACTTCTTCGCCGCGCTCAACTCGGCCGTGTTCAGCGACGGCTCCTTCGCCTACATACCCCCGGGCGTGCGCTGCCCGATGGAGCTATCGACATATTTCCGCATCAACGCCGCCAAGAGCGGGCAGTTCGAGCGCACGCTGATCATCGCCGACAAAGGCTCCTATGTGAGCTATCTCGAAGGCTGCACGGCGCCGCAGCGGGACGAGAACCAGCTGCACGCCGCGGTGGTCGAGCTGATCGCGCTCGAAGACGCCCAGATCAAGTACTCCACGGTGCAAAACTGGTACCCCGGCGACGCCGAGGGCCGCGGCGGCATCTACAATTTCGTCACCAAGCGCGGCGCCTGCCGCGGCGCCAACTCGAAGATCTCCTGGACACAGGTGGAGACCGGCTCCGCCATCACTTGGAAGTATCCGAGCTGCATTCTCGAGGGCGACAATTCCGTGGGCGAGTTCTACTCGGTCGCCATCACCAACAACCTGCAGCAGGCGGACACCGGCACCAAGATGATCCACATCGGGCGCAACACGCGCTCGACCATCATCTCCAAGGGCATCTCGGCGGGCCGCGGCCAGAACACCTATCGCGGCCTCGTCCGCATGCTGCCGAAGGCGCAGAACGCCCGCAACTACACGCAGTGCGACTCCCTCTTGATCGGCAAGAAGTGCGGCGCCCACACCGTGCCCTACATCGAGGTGCGCAATCCCAGCGCGCGCGTCGAGCACGAGGCGACGACATCGAAGATCTCCGACGACCAGCTGTTCTATTGCCAGCAGCGCGGGCTCTCAACGGAGGATGCGCTGTCGCTGATCGTCAACGGCTTCTGCAAGGCCGTGCTGAAGGAGCTGCCGATGGAGTTTGCCGTCGAGGCGCAAAAACTCCTGGCCGTGAGCCTCGAAGGCAGCGTGGGCTGAGCCTCATTATCGCAAGCGAGTTCTATCGACCCATGACAGCACTATTGGACATCAAGGACCTGCACGCCCGCGTCGGCGAGGGTGCCGAGGCCAAGCAGATCCTGCGCGGCATCGATCTCGCGGTCGGCGCCGGCGAGGTGCATGCGATTATGGGTCCGAACGGCTCCGGCAAGAGCACGCTCGCGGGCGTGCTCGCAGGCCGGCCCGGCTACACCGTGACCGAGGGACAGGTGCTCTACGAGGGCCGCGACCTCCTCGCGCTTGCGGCCGACGAGCGTGCGCGGCAGGGCATCTTCCTGGCGTTCCAGTATCCGGTCGAGATTCCCGGCGTGAACAACATGTATTTCCTGCGCGCGGCGCTCAATGCGGTGCGCAAGTCGCGGGGCGAGAGCGAGCTCGACGCCGGCCAGTTTCTCAAGGCCGTGCGCGCCAAGCTCAAGCACCTCGACATCGGCGAGGACCTCCTGCAGCGCGCCGTCAACGTGGGCTTCTCCGGCGGCGAAAAGAAGCGCAACGAGATCTTCCAGATGGCGATGCTGGAGCCGAAGCTCGCGATCCTCGACGAGACCGACAGCGGTCTCGATATCGACGCGCTCCGCGTGGTCGCGACCGGTGTCAACCGCCTGCGCGACCCCAAGCGCTCTATCGTCCTCATCACCCATTATCAGCGACTGCTCGAATACATAGAGCCCGACCGCGTCCATGTGCTCGGCGGCGGCAAGATCTTGCAATCCGGCGACAAGACGCTCGCGCTCGAGCTCGAGAAGCGCGGCTACGCGCATCTCGGTAGCGCGGCTTGAGCCGGCTCGGAATGCCGCGATGAGCACCATCATTAAGCAAGAGGCGGCACCTTATCTCGAGGCGTTCCAAAGCCGCGAGAGCGATGCGGCCGAGCCCGATTGGCTGCGGGACCGGCGCGCAGCGGCACTGGAGCGGTTCGCGTCGCTGGGTTTCCCGACCCGGCGCGACGAGCCCTGGCGCTTCACCAATCTGGCGCCGCTCGCCCGTGAAGCCTATCCGCCGGCTCCTCCGCCCAAGCCTCCGAAATCTCGCCTGCCGCTCGAGCCTTATCTCGTCGCCGGCGCCGCGCATCGGATCGTGATGATCGACGGCTATGTCGTGCCGGAGCTGTCGGCGATCGGCCGGCTGCCCAAGGGCGCGTGGCTCGGCTCGACAGCCCGCGCGCTGGCCGAGCGCCCGGACTTGGCCGAGGCCGGTTACGACGAGCGCGATGCGACCTCGGCGCAGCCCTTCGCCGCGCTCAACGGCGCCTTCTTCGGCGACGGCTTCGTCCTGGCACTCGCCGCCGGCGCGGTGCTGGAGGAACTGGTGGAGGTCATCCACGTCGCCAGCACCGTCGGGCGATCGCTGCATCCGCGCACCGCCGTGATCGCCGGGGCAGGCAGCCGCGCCACGCTCGTCGAGACGTTCTGCGGCGCCGGCGCTTGGACCAACGGCGTGCTGCGCATCGAGCTTGGTGCCGATGCCTCGCTCGACCATGTGCGCATCCAGGACGAGGCGCTTGATGCCATCCATTTCGGCGTCACGCGTGCCAGGCTTGGCCGCGGCGCGCGCTATGAGAGCTTCACGCTCACCACGGGCGCGCGCCTCTCTCGCCAGGACGTGCAGGTGGTGATCGAGGGCGAAGGCGCCCGATGCGGCGTCAACGGCGCTTATCTCCTGCGCGGCCAACAGGAGGCGACCACCGCCACGGTGATCGACCACGCCGCGCCCGGGGGCACCACCCGCGAAGTGTTCAAAGGCGTGCTCGAGGATCGTGCGCACGGGGTTTTCCTCGGCCGAATCGCCGTGCGGCCCGGCGCGGACAAGACCGATGCGCATCAGCTCAACCGCAACCTGCTGCTGAGCCCGCGCGCCGCCGTCGATACCAAGCCCGAGCTCGAGATCTTCGCGGACGACGTCAAGTGCAGCCATGGCGCCACGGTGGGCGATCTCGACGAGGCCGCGCTCTTCTATCTGTGCTCGCGCGGCATCGACGAGACCGCGGCGCGCCGGCTGCTGATCGAGGCCTTCGCGACCGATGCCATCGAGGCCACGGTATCCGTGGGCGATCTCGCCGCGCATCTGCGCCGGCGTCTCGGTGTCTGGCTGGAACAGAGTGGGAGTGCCTAGAATGTCCCTCGTATCGCCCCTCCGTTCGGTAGCCAGCGGCGGCCTGGACGTCCGGCGCATCCGCCGCGACTTCCCGATCTTCGAGCGCAATCCGGGCCTGGTGTTCCTCGACACCGCCGCGAGCGCGCAGAAGCCAAAGCCGGTGATCGACGGTGTCGCCGAGTTCTATCGCACCGACTATGCGAACGTGCACCGCGGCGTCTATCGCTTGAGTGCGGCCTCGACCGACCAGTACGAGAAGGCGCGGGAGAGCGTGCGCCGATTCATCAACGCGGCGCATGCCGACGAGATCGTGTTCGTGCGCGGCACCACCGAGGGGATCAACCTCGTCGCCTATAGTTGGGGCGCGAAATTCCTCCAGGCGGGCGACGAGATCGTGCTGAGCGAGCTGGA
>DATMMM010000438.1:0-10637 GCA_035569735.1 Allostellaceae bacterium
GCCGCCCCACGAGCGGCGGATTGCGGACGTGCAGGCCGGGAACCGCGCCGGTGCGCGCGGTCGCGATCAGGCCGGGAACGACGCAGTTCACGGTGATGCCCTGGGGCGATAGCTCATGGGCGAGCGCCTTGGTGAGCCCGACGAGGCCCGCCTTGCCGGCGACCACATGGGCGCGGCCGGCGGCTCCGCTGTGGCCGGTCATGCCGCCGATATTCACGATCGCCGCGCCATCGCTCTGCCGGAGGTGCGGCAGCGCGAGCTGCGCACAGAGGAACGCGCCCTCGAGGATGAGCGAGACCACCGAGCGGAACTCGGCCAGCTCCATCTGCTCGAACGGACGCTCCGGACGCACCGCGGCGTTGTTGACAAGAATATCGAGCCGGCCGAAGCGAGCAGCCGCGGCGTCGATCATGGCTTGGACGGCCGCTTGGTTCGTGACGTCGGCGAGGGCGAGCAGCGCCTGGCCGCCCTGCGCCTCGATCTCGCGCACCACGGTTTCCGCGGCTTCGCGGGAAGCGCGCGTGTTGACCACGACCGCGGCGCCGGCATCCGCGAGATCGAGCGCGATCGCGCGGCCGATATTGCGCGCCGCACCCGTCACCAGCGCCACACGCCCTTTGAGTTCCGACCTTCCCGGCATCGGGCTGTTCCTTTGCGGCGACGAGCATGCCAGTCCGCGCCCTGAGGTGGCAATCGCCGTCACGCCATCGACAGGGGCCGCATTGGGTTGCTAGGCTCCTGCCGTCCAACACCAACGGGAGCGAGGAGCAATGAGCATCAAGCGTTCAAAGGTCGGCGCGCGCATGAGTCAATGCGTGGTGCATGGCGACACCGTCTATCTCGCCGGCCAGGTGGCCGACGATCCCAATGCCGATGTGGCGGGCCAGACCAAGCAAATCCTCGCCAAGGTCGACGGTCTATTGGCCGAAGCCGGCAGCGACAAGTCCAAGCTGCTGTCCGCGACGGTGTGGCTCTCGGACATCCGGGCTTTCGACGAGATGAACAAGGTCTGGGACGCCTGGATCTCGCCCGGCAATACGCCCGCGCGCGCCTGCGTCGAGGCGAAGCTCGCGCGCCCGAATCTCCTGGTCGAGATCGGCTTCGTCGCCGGACGCTGACGTCGCGGGCATGGCCGCGCGGGCGCTGCTGGCCGTCCTGCTGATGACGGCGGCGCCGTGCCTCGCGGATGAGAGCCCGGTCCCGGGCACCCTGAAGCAATTCGGGCTGCTCGGGACCTGGGCGATCGAGTGCGCGCTACCCGCGAGCCCCGAGAACGAGTACTCGATCTATGCCGTTTCACCGTCCGGCGGGGCGACGCTGTCCTACGCGCGAGGCGGGCCCTATCGCGACATCGTTTATGAGATCCGGACGGCCGCGCCTGTCGCCGAGGCTCGCTTGGCGCTGCACGTATTGGGTTTGCCGGGGAGGTATGCCGTCGATCTCGTGCTGCTCAAGGAGGGTGACACGGTCCGTGTCTGGTCGTCGCACACTCCGGACGGACGCATGCTGGTGATCGACGGGGTCATCACCGGAAACGGAAGGCCGTCGCCTCGTTTCACGCGCTGCCGTTAATGATATCGGGGTCTCAGGACAAGATCAGCGCCACGCCGCAGAGGATGCCGCCCGCGAGCAGCGCCGTCCACCACATGTGAGCCGAGACCCAGTCGGCCCAGTGCCGTCTCTCCGGCGGAGCTAATTCTCTCTCGCTGATCATTCGAGGCGTGTCCCAAAGCTTTGCTGACCCAGTGTTAGGCGAGGGGTCGCGCGCCCCATCCCCCGCTCCACAAAACTCCATCCCATGGCTGCGCAACCAAGGCCGCATCGGCGAGCGGCGCCGCTCAAGACTTTCCAGCGGCGGCTTTCTTGCCCTTGATGCCGTTGTCGCGGCCGAACCGTGCCGCGAGCCGGGCGGTGACGCGAGGGCTCACGAACGGCGACACGTCGCCGCCGAGCATGCCGATCTCCTTGACGAAGCGCGAAGAGATGAACTGGTAGCGGTCGCTCGCCATCAAGAAGACCGTCTCGACGTTGGGATTGAGGCGGTTGTTCATGGCGGCCATCTGGAACTCGTACTCGAAATCCGACACGGCCCTGAGCCCGCGCAGGATCAGCGAGGCGCCGGTCTCCATGGCGAAATGCATGAGCAGGTTCTCGAAGGCGCGCACCTCGATCCGCTTGCGCGTGGCGGCGTCGACCAGATGGTCGATCTCCTCGTTCACGATCTCCACCCGCTCCTCGCTGGAGAACAGCGGGCCCTTGCCGATGTTGCGGGCGACGCCGATCACCAGCCGGTCGACCACCTTGATCGCACGCAAAATGATATCGGAATGCCCGTTGGTGATCGGATCGAATGTGCCGGGATAGACACCGATGCGTTCCTTGCTCATTGAGGTTCCCCGCTTTCCGTGCCGTTCTCGCCCGAGCCGTTGCTCGGCGCTCCGGCATCCCCATTGCCGTTGACCTCGGCGGCTTCGCCCAGTCGCGCGGCAGAAACCACGCGCTCGCCCTCGCCAGGCTTGAACACGACCACGCCTTGCGTCCGGCGCCGCGCGATCCGGATGTCGTTGACGGGCAGCCTGATCACCGTACCGGCATTGCTCACCAGCATCACCTGGTCCCGATGCTGTACCGGGAAGACCGCGACGATGGCGTCGGCGCGGCGGGCGAGAACCATGTTCTCGATGCCCTGGCCGCCGCGCCCGGTGATCCGGTAATCATAGGCGGAGGTGCGGACGCCGAACCCCTTCTCGGTAATCGAGAGCAGGAATTCCTCGCGCTTGGCCAGCGCGTCGAATTCCTCCTCGCTGATGGCGCTTGCGGGCTCCGCCTCGGCTTCCGGCTCCGCAACGGTAGTGGCCGCAGCGACATCGCTTTCGGCGCCCATCTGGCGCCGCCGCTTGCTCGCGAGCCTGAGGTAGGCGGCCCGCGTCTCGGGCGCCACTTCCTCGTGGCGCAGGATGGTCATGGAGATCACGCTGTCGCCCTCGGTGAGCTTGATACCGCGCACGCCCACGGAGCTCCGGCCCGAGAACAGGCGCACATCCTCGACCGGGAAGCGGATCGCCTTGCCGAGCCGGGTCGCCAGCAGCACGTCGTCGTTGGCGGTGCAGGTGGCGACGGCGATCAGGCGATCGTCCGCGTCGGCCCCTTCGAACTTCATCGCCATCTTGCCGTTCGCCATCACGTTGCCGAAGTCGGACAGCGCGTTGCGCCGCACATTCCCCTTCGCCGTCGCGAACATGACGCTGTACTGGCTCCAGCTCGCCTCGTCCTCGGGCAGCGGCAGCACCGCCGAGATGCTCTCTCCGGGCGCCAGGTTCGGCAGCAAATTCACCATCGCCTTGCCGCGCGCCTGCGGCGTGCCCTCCGGCAACCGGTAGACCTTGAGCTTGTAGACGCGGCCGGAGGCGGTGAAGAACAGCACGGAGGCATGGGTCGAGGCCACGAAGACCTCGCTGACGAAATCCTCCTCTCGGATCGACATGCCCGCGCGGCCGCGGCCGCCGCGGCGCTGTGCGCGGTAAGTCGAGAGCGGCACGCGCTTGATGTAGCCGCCGTGACTGACGGTCACCACCATGTCCTCGCGCTGGATCAGATCCTCGATGTCGGTCTCGAACTCCATCTCCTCGATCGCGGTCTTGCGCGGGGTTGCGAACTGCTCCTTCATCGCGAGCAGCTCCTGGTTCATCACCTCCAGCAGGCGCTTGCGCGAGCCCAGGATCTCCAGATAGCCGCCGATCTCCTTGATCAGTCCCTCGATCTCCTCCGCGATCTTGTCGCGCTCGAGCCCGGTCAGGCGCTGCAGGCGCAATTCCAGGATGGCCCTCGCCTGCTCATCGGAGAGTCGGTAGTTCTGGCCGTCGTCCTGGATGCCGCCCCGGCCCTTCTCCTCCACGCGCTCGATCAGCGCCTTTACGACGCCCATCGGCCACGCGCGGCTGCGCAGGCCCTCCCGCGCGGCGTTCGGGTCCTTGGCGCCGCGGATCACCGCGATGATGGCATCGATGTTCGCGACCGCGACGGCGAGGCCGAGCAAGACATGCGCGCGCTCCCGCGCCTTGGTCAGCAGGAAGATGGTGCGCCGGGTGATCACCTGCTCGCGGTACTCGATGAAGGCCGCGATCACCTGCTTCAGGTTCAGCATCTCCGGCCGGCCGCCGTTGAGCGCCAGCATGTTGACGCCGAAGCTGGTCTGCAGCGCCGTGTAGCGGTAAAGCTGGTTCAGCACGATCTCCGACATCGCCTCGCGCTTGAGCTCGATCACCACGCGCACGCCGTCGCGATCGGATTCGTCGCGAAGGTCCGAGACGCCGTCGATCAGCTTGTCGTTCACCACCTCCGCGATGCGCTCGACCAGCCGCGCTTTGTTCACCTGGAACGGCACCTCGGTGATGATGATGGCCTCGCGATCGCGCCGGTTCTCCTCGATGTGGGTGCGGCCGCGCATGATGATCGAACCGCGGCCAGTGTGATAGGCGGCACGGATGCCGGTGCGGCCCAGGATGATGCCGCCGGTCGGGAAATCCGGACCGGGGATGATCTCGATCAGCTCGTCGATGGTGATGTCGGGGTTGGCGACATAGGCGCGGCAGGCGTCGATCACCTCGCCCAGATTGTGCGTGGGGATATTGGTCGCCATGCCGACCGCGATGCCGCTGGCGCCGTTGACCAGGAGATTGGGAAAGCGGGCCGGCAGGACCTTGGGCTCGAGGTTCTCGCCATCGTAATTCGGGCTGAAATCGACGGTCTCCTTGTCGAGATCGTCCAGCAGCGAATCGGCGGCGCGCGAGAGCCGCGATTCCGTGTAGCGCATGGCAGCGGGCGGATCGCCATCCATGGAGCCGAAATTGCCCTGGCCATCGATCAGCGGCACGCGCATGGAAAAGCCCTGCGCCATGCGCACCATCGCCTCATAGACCGCGAGGTCGCCGTGCGGATGGTATTTGCCGATGACGTCGCCGACCACGCGGGCCGATTTGCGGAAGCCGCGGTTCCAATCGAACCCGTTCTCCTTCATGGCGTGGAGGATCCGGCGGTGCACCGGCTTCAGGCCGTCGCGCACGTCCGGGAGCGCGCGCGACACGATCACGCTCATGGCGTAGTCGAGGTAGGAGCGTTTCATCTCCTCCTCGATCATCACCGGAGCGATGTCGAGCGGCGCGGGCGCGGGCGGTTCGGTGGCCAAAACGGGATCCGGGAAGACTTGGCGAAAAGCATGGAACGAACGCCGGCCTCAGCCGGCATTCCGACCTTCAGAGACTAGCCAATTTCGCTCCTGCGAACAACGGCGACAGGCTGCCGGACGAACGCATCAAATGGCCCAAAATCGGTGATGAAATTGCGTAGGATTACACATGTAGTACAGTATGATATAGCGTAAAGCTAAGATCGCCTAAAGAAGTGTTTCACAACTTAATCCATTACATGAAGTCGGCATTTTTTCGGCACGCTGCGAAATCGCTTGAGCGGCGGTTGCGATGTGCCTCGAGTCGGCAATCGAACGCCGCTCCCGCACCCAAGGCACGTTGACAGCGGACCGCTCCCGCGTAGAGCGTCTGCGCCTTAACATGGCGGCGGAGCCAGCATGGCGGAACACTTGACCACGGACGTCTTGGTGGTGGGCTGCGGCATCGCCGGGCTGTCGGCGGCCGTCTCGGCGCTGCAGGCGGGCGCCCAGGTGGCCGTCCTGGAGCGGGCGCCGAGGGAAGAGCGCGGCGGCAACACGCGCTGGACCGAATCGCTCCTGCGCATGAAGAGCGAGGCCGAGGTCTCCGACGACTTCGAGGCGCACTTCATGGCGAATGCGGGTCATCACCTCGACCCCGCGCTGGTCCGCGAGACTGCCCGAAGCTACGCAGAGTGGCCGCCGATCGTGAAGACCCTGGGCTTCACCGATCCAGAGTTCATCGCCAGCTTCGCCGCCGGCGCGGGACCGACCCTGGCTTGGCTCAAGACTTTTGGTGTCCGGTTCGATTTCCTGCCGACCTATTTCATCACCAGCAGCACGCCGCGGATGGCGCCAGTCAGCGGCGGCCTCGCGCTGATCGAGGCGCTGGCGGACGCGGTCGAGCGGCACGGCGGGCGCATCCTCTACGAGATCACCGCGCGCCAGCTCCTGCGGGACGCCGCCGGGCGCATTCTCGGCGTGCGAGCCGTGGACCGAGGCGGACGATCGCACCGGCTCCACGCGCGGAGCGTCGTGCTGGCGAGCGGCGGCTTCGAGGGCAATCCCGAGCTGCTGACGCGCTACCTTGGGCCACAGGCGCGCTACCTCCGGCCGGTCGCACGCGGAGGCTATTACAACAGGGGCGAAGGCATTCAGATGGCGCTCGCCGTGGGAGCCGCGCCTGCGGGCGACTACGGCTCCTTTCATGCCGAGCCCATCGATCCCCGGTCCGGCGCCACCGAGCCGGTGGTGCTAGTGTCCAACTACGGGATCCTCGTGAACGTGCGGGCGCGTCGATTCACCGACGAAGCCCCGAGCACGGTCGATGCCACTTACGAGACGATCACGCGAGTGATCTGGCAGCAGCCGAACGGGATCGCCTACGTGATCCTCGACGCCAAGATCGAGGACGTCCCGAACTGGCGGAAGTCGGTGCGCTCGGATCAGCCGCCCGTGGAGGCGCCCAGCCTCTCGGCCTTGGCCGAGAGGCTCGAGCTCGACCCCGCCGCTCTCGCTCAGACGATCGAGGCCTACAACCGTGCCTGCCCCGATAGCGCCGCCTTCAAGCCGCTGGAGCTCGATGGCCTCGCCACGCGGGACCTCGATCTCCGCAAATCTAATTGGGCGCGGCCGATCGATCGTCCGCCGTTCCTCGCCTATCCCATCACCTGCGCCAACTGTTTTACCTTCGGCGGCGTCAAGGTCGACACCGACGCGCGGGTGCTCGATCTCGACGGCGTCCCCATCGATGGACTTTATGCCGCGGGCGAGGTCATGGGGCTCTATTACGGCACCTATACCGGCGCCACCTCGGTGCTGCGCGGTGCGGTCTTCGGCCGCAAGGCCGGGCTGCACGCCGCCGGCCGTGCCGTCTAGCCGCAGAGGAGCCGTGGCGGCTTAGAACGGAATCTCGTCGTCGAGATCCGAGCCACCCCCGCCGCCGCGCGAGCCGCCCATGCCGCCGCCGCCCGAGCTCGAACTCGAGCCGCCGGAGCCCATGTCATCGGGCGAGCTGCCGCCGATGCCGGCGCCTCCGCCTCGGCCACCGTCGAGCATGGTGAGGTCGCCCCGGAAACGCTGCAGCACCACCTCGGTGGTGTATTTCTCGGCGCCCGCATTGTCCGTCCATTTGCGGGTCTGGAGCGCGCCCTCGATATAGAGCTTCGAGCCCTTCTTCACGTATTTCTCGATCACATCGACCAGGCGCTCGTTGAAGACGACGATGCGGTGCCACTCCGTGCGCTCCTTGCGCTCGCCGGTGCTCTTGTCGCGCCAGCTCTCCGAGGTCGCGAGCGAGAGGTTCGCCACCTTCGTCCCGTCCTGGGTGCTGCGTATCTCGGGGTCGCGGCCGAGATTGCCCACCAGGATCACCTTGTTCACGCTGCCCGCCATTGCGCCCCCCGCCTCATGCCAGTGTATTCGGATCGGTCGCTCGAGGGCAGGACCATAGCACGAACATCGGGGGCGGTGTCACGGCGGAGTGGCGGCCTCCGACACCGCAATAAGCCCCACAACCCTGTGGATATTTCTCGGATTCGCTTTCCGCGCGGGGGGACCGGTATACTCCTGCCTTAGCTCTCCGGTCTCAACGGTCCATGCAGCTCATCCGGGTTCGCGGCGCACGCGAGCACAACCTCAAGAACATCGACGTCGACATGCCCCGCGACAGCCTGGTCGTGCTGACGGGGTTGTCCGGCTCGGGCAAATCGTCCCTCGCCTTCGACACGATCTATGCCGAGGGCCAGCGCCGCTATGTCGAGAGCCTGTCGGCCTACGCCCGGCAATTCCTGGAGCTGATGCAGAAGCCGGAGGTCGATTCCATCGAGGGCCTGTCGCCGGCCATCTCGATCGAGCAGAAGACCACCTCGCGCAACCCCCGGTCGACCGTGGGCACGGTGACCGAGATCTACGACTACATGCGCCTGCTGTTCGCGCGGATCGGCATCCCCTACTCGCCTGCGACCGGCTTGCCGATCGAGAGCCAGACGGTCTCGCAGATGGTCGACCGCATCCTCGCGATGAAAGACGGAACCCGGCTCTACCTGCTGGCGCCGGTGGTGCGCGGGCGCAAGGGCGAGTACCGCAAGGAACTCGCGGATTTCCAGAAGCGCGGGTTCCAGCGCGTCAAGGTCGACGGCAAGATGCTGGAGATCGACGCGGTGCCGGCGCTCAACAAGAAGCTCAAGCACGACATCGAAGTGGTGGTGGACCGGTTGGTGGTGCGCGAGGGCCTCGGCAACCGCCTCGCGGATTCCCTGGAGACCGCGCTCAATCTCGCGGACGGCCTCGCGATCGCGGAGAACGCCGACACCGGCGAGCGCACGATCTTCTCCGCGAAGTTCGCCTGCCCGGTCTCGGGCTTCACCATCCCGGAGATCGAGCCGCGGCTGTTCTCGTTCAACAATCCGTTCGGCGCCTGCCCTGCTTGCGACGGGCTCGGCACCAAGCTGTTCTTCGATCCCGAGCTGGTGGTGCCGGACGAGAATTTGAGTCTCAAGGACGGCGCCATCGCGCCCTGGGCCCATTCCAGCTCGCAGTATTACGCCCAGACCCTCGACAGCCTGGCGCGGCATTACAAGGTCAGCACGAACGAGCCCTGGAAGGACCTGCCGGAGAAGGTCCGCAACGCGATCCTCCACGGGTCGGGCGACGACGAGATCGCCATGCGCTACGACGACGGCCTGCGCGCCTACACGACCAAGCGGCCCTTCGAGGGCGTGATCCCCAACATGGAGCGGCGCTGGAAGGACACCGACAGCGCCTGGCTCAAGGAGGAGCTCGGCCGGTATCAGAACACGACGGAGTGCGAGGTCTGCCACGGCAAGCGGCTCAAGCCCGAGGCGCTCGCGGTCAAGATCCGCGGGCTCAGCATCAGCGAGGTCGCGGACCTCTCGATCCTGCAGGCGGCGGAATGGTTCGGCTCGCTCGACCAGCATCTCTCCGCCAAGCACCGCGAGATCGCCGCGCGCATTCTGAAGGAGATCAATGAGCGCCTGGGGTTCCTCAAGAACGTCGGGCTCGAATACCTCACGCTCTCGCGGAACTCGGGCACGCTCTCGGGCGGCGAGAGCCAGCGCATCCGCCTCGCCTCCCAGATTGGCTCCGGTCTCACCGGCGTGCTCTACGTGCTCGACGAGCCCTCGATCGGGCTGCATCAGCGCGACAACGACCGCCTGCTCGCGACCTTGAAGCGGCTGCGCGATCTCGGCAACACCGTGATCGTGGTCGAGCACGACGAGGAGGCGATCCGCAGCGCCGATTACCTCATCGACATGGGACCGGGCGCCGGCGTGCACGGCGGCCATGTCGTCGCCGCCGGCAAGCCCGCGGAGGTCATGGCGCACGCCGACAGCATCACCGGCCAATACCTGACGGGGCGTCGCCGCATCGAGGTGCCGCTGCAGCGTCGGCCCGCGCGGCTCGGCCAGAAGCTGCGCCTGATCGGCGCCCGCGCCAATAATCTGCAGAACCTCACCGTCGATATTCCCCTGGGCACCTTCACCTGCGTCACCGGCGTCTCCGGCGGCGGCAAGTCGACGCTGGTCATCGAGACGCTCTACAAGGCGCTGGCGCGCCGGCTCATGGGTGCCCGCGAGCATCCGGGCGACCACGGCAGCATCGAGGGCGCCGAGCACCTCGACAAGATCGTCGACATCGACCAGTCGCCGATCGGCCGCACGCCGCGCTCGAACCCCGCGACCTACACCGGCGCCTTCACGCCGATCCGCGACTGGTTCGCGGGATTGCCGGAGGCGAAGGCGCGCGGCTATGCGCCCGGACGCTTCTCCTTCAACGTGAAGGGCGGGCGCTGCGAGGCGTGCCAGGGCGACGGCGTGCTCAAGATCGAGATGCACTTCCTGCCGGACGTCTACGTCCAATGCGATGTCTGCAAGGGCAAGCGCTACAACCGCGAGACCCTGGAGGTGCTGTTCAAGGACAAGAGCATCGCCGACGTGCTCGACATGACCGTGGAGGAAGGCGCGGAGTTCTTCCGTGCGGTGCCGGCGATCCGCGAGAAGCTGGTGACGCTGCAGCGGGTCGGCCTGGACTACATCCACATCGGACAGCCCGCCACCACGCTCTCGGGCGGCGAGGCGCAGCGCGTCAAGCTCGCCAAGGAACTCTCGCGCCGCGCCACCGGCCGCACGCTCTACATCCTGGATGAGCCCACCACGGGCCTGCATTTCGAGGACGTGCGCAAGCTCCTCGACGTGCTGCAGGCGCTGGTCGACCAGGGCAATACCATCGTGGTGATCGAGCACAATCTCGAGGTCATCAAGACCGCCGACTGGATCGTCGATCTCGGCCCCGAGGGCGGCGACGGCGGTGGCCGCATCGTCGCCGAAGGCACGCCGGAGCAGGTCGCGGAAAACGCCGCGAGCTACACCGGCCAGTATCTCCGCAGCTATCTGAGCCGGACCGGCCAGAAGAAGCTGAAGCGCGCGTGATCCCTGATCGACATATAGGCGGC
>DATMMM010000439.1:0-15395 GCA_035569735.1 Allostellaceae bacterium
CCAGGTGCCGTCGTGGCCGTCGCCGGCCTCGCGCTCCTTGTCGGCGGTGACCTTGGCGATGGCCGCCTGGTTCGCGGCCGGGTCGTCCTTGATCGGGATCTGCGCCGCCATGCCGCCCATGGCATGCACCTGGCGGCGATGGCAGGTCTTGATCACCAGCAAGCTGTAGGAGCGCAGGAAATGCGAGGTCATGGTGACGAGACCGCGGTCCGGCAGCACCGCCCAGGGCTGGTTGGCGAATTTCTTGATGAAGCTGAAGATATAGTCCCAGCGGCCACAGTTCAGTCCGGCGGAATGATCGCGCAGCTCATAGAGAATCTCGTCGACCTCGAAGCTGGCCAAGATGGTCTCGATCAGTACGGTCGCCTTGATTGATCCCTTGGGAATGCCGAGCATGCCTTGCGCATGCACGAAGACGTCGTTCCAGAGGCGGGCCTCCAGATGGCTTTCCATCTTCGGCAGGTAGAAATAGGGACCGGAGCCCTTGGCCAAGAGCGCCTTGGCATTGTGGAAGAAGAACAGGCCGAAATCGAACAGCGAGCCCGAGATCGGCTCGCCGTCGACCATGACGTGCCGCTCGGGTAGGTGCCAGCCACGCGGCCGCACCAGCAGGGTCGCGAGCTTGTCGCCGAGCTTGTAGTGGCGTCCGGTCGCCGGGTCGTCGAAGCCGATCGTGCCGGCGATCGCGTCCGAGAGATTGATCTGCCCCTCGATCAGATTGTCCCAGGTCGGCGTGTTCGCGTCCTCGAAATCGGCCATGAATACATTGGCGCCGCAGTTGAGCGCGTTGATCACCATCTTGCGGTCGGTCGGGCCAGTGATCTCCACGCGACGATCGAGCAAGTCCTTCGGCAGCGGCGCCACGGTCCAATCCGCCTCGCGCACGGATTTGGTCTCCGCCAGGAAATCCGGCTTCCAGCCCTGGTCGAGCCTCGCCTGCTGCTCGGCGCGGCGCTGGAGTAAGCGCCTGCGCTCGGGCCCGAACTTGCGTTGGAGCTCGACCACAAAGGCCACCGCCTCGGGAGTGAGCACCGTCTCGTAGCCGGGCTTCAACCGGCCGGTGATCTCCACGCCGAGCGGCGCGGGCGACGAGACGAACGACATGAGGGTATCTCCCGGGCGCGTGTTTGGAATGAGGCGGGCATTTTGGATCAGCTGTGCCTCGGCAAGCCCGGGCTTTTTGCAGGCATCGCCGTGTCACGACGACGCAGCGTCGTTAACACTCTATAGGGACAGGGCTATTGCGATAGGTCTCGGCTCAGAACTCCGAATCCTCGATGACCCAAGGCTCTTTCTTGGCGGCTGCCGCCCATTCCTGCATCGGTGGGTATGACCAGACGGCGTCGCAGTAAGCCTGGGCCCCCGCGTCGAGGTCCACCTTGTAGGTGCGGAAGCGGCTCACCACGGGTGCGTACATGGCGTCAGCATTGCCGAAGGTGCTCCCGAACAGGAACGGCCCGTCCTTGCTGAACCGCGTGCGGCAGTCATGCCAGATCGCGGTGATCCGATCGATATCGGCCTGCACGTCCGGGGTCGAGGCGCGGTTGGGAAAGCTCGAGCGCACGTTCATGGGGAAGTGATTGCGAAGCGCCAAGAAGCCCGCGTGCATCTCCGTGCTCACCGAGCGCGCCACCGCCCGGGGGGCGCGCTCCCGGGGCCAGAGATTGGCGTCGGGAAACAGCTCGGCGAGATATTCGCCGATCGCCATGCTCTCCCAGACCCTATCGTTGCCATGGACCAGCGCCGGCACGCGGCCGGAGGGCGAATGCCGCATCACCTCGGCCTTGGTGTTGGGCTGGCGCAAGCGGATCAGAACTTCCTCGAAGGCGATCCCCGCGGCTTTCACCATGAGCCATCCGCGCAGCGACCAGGACGAGTAGTTCTTGTTTCCGATATAGAGTGTGAAATCCGCCATTTAGCTCCCCCGGCAACGCACGAAAGCCGCTCACTCTGGCGGGAATGCCGGCGGGTCGCAACCCACCCATGCGGGGCAATTCGATGGCTTTGCAAAGGGCAGCGGGAGCCCGCATTGTAAGTGCCTCAAATCGCCGCCTGTTCCCGGAGGGTCCGCCCGATGCCGCTCGCGCTTGTTGCCGCCGCCGCTGCCCAAGCCGTGCCGATTACGCCGGTAACCCCGGAGACCCTGCCCGAGGCGCTGGCGCGCCTCGGCGAATCCGAGCGGCGGTGGGTCGCCGGTCTCGGCTTCAGGCCTGAGCCTGGCGCCACCGCGCTGGTGCCGGCGCCTGCTGGAGGCCTCGGGCGCGTCCTGGTGGGCTGGAACCCCAAGGAACCGATCTGGGCGCTGGGCGGTCTGCCCGAGGCCCTGCCGCAGGGCCGATACAGCCTCGATGCTCGCCTGGGGCCCGCGTTGGCGACCCGCATGGCGCTCGGCTGGGCGCTCGGCGCTTATGCCTTCAGCCGCTACAAGGCGCCGAGTCGCGCGCCCGCTGAGCTGGTCTGGCCCGCCGAGGCGGATCGGGCGGAGGCCGAGCGGCTCGCGCGCGCCATCCATCTGGCCCGCGACCTCATCAACACGCCCGCCGAGGAGATGGGTCCCGCCGAGCTGGCGCTCGCGGCGGAGCAGCTCGCGGCCGAGCACGGTGCGCGCTGCACCGTGCTCGTGGGCGACGAGCTCCTGAAGCGCAACTACCCCATGATCCACGCGGTCGGCCGCGGCAGCGCGCGGGCACCGCGCCTCATCGACCTGGTCTGGGGCGATCCCAAGTCGCCCAAGCTCACGCTGGTCGGCAAGGGCGTCTGCTTCGACAGCGGCGGCCTCGACCTCAAGACCTCGCAGGGCATGCGCATGATGAAGAAGGACATGGGCGGCGCCGCGACGCTGCTCGGGCTTGCGAGTGCCGTCATGGACGCGGGCCTGCCGGTGCGGCTCCGCCTGCTGATCCCGGCCGTGGAGAATTTCGTCTCCGCGACCTCCTACCGCCCGCTCGACGTGATCCGCACCCGCAAGGGCCTTACGGTCGAGATCGGCAACACCGACGCCGAGGGCCGGCTCATCCTCTGCGATGCGCTCGCCGAGGCCGACAGCGAGCAGCCCGCGCTGATCATCGACGTGGCGACGCTGACGGGTGCCGCGCGCGTGGCGCTGGGCCCCGATCTTCCCGCGCTTTTCGCCAACGACGATGCGCTCGCCGCGGCGCTCCTGGAGGCCGGCACCGCCGAAAGCGATCCGCTCTGGCGGCTGCCGCTCTGGAAACCCTACCGGAAGCTCATCGACAGCAAGGTCGCCGACCTCAACAACGTCTCGGAATCGGGCTTCGCCGGCGCGGTGATCGCGGCGCTCTACCTCGCCGAGTTCGTCTCGCCCAAGACGCCCTGGGCCCATATCGACACCTACGCCTGGAACCCGAGCTCGCGCCCCGGCCGGCCCGAGGGCGCCGAGGCGCTGGGCCTGCGCGCGCTCTACAGCGCGCTCCAGCGGCGGTTCGGCGGCAAGGCGTGATCCAGGAGCGCGGCCCTCGCGGTCAATAGCCGCGGGCGAGGTCGACCACGTTGATAAGCGGCCGGCCGTCGCTGAGACGGCGCAGGTTCTCGGCGACGCCCACCGCCGCCGTGGGCGCATGGGTCGCGGCTGCCGCATGCGGCGTCATGATGATCTTCGGGTGGCCCCAGAACGGATGCGCGGGCGACAGCGGTTCTTCCGAGAAGACGTCGAGCACCGCCGCCGAGAGCTGGCCGCTCTCCAGCGCCGCGAGCAAATCGGCTTCGACCAAATGGCGCCCGCGCGCCGCGTTGACGATCGCGGCGCCCTTCGGCATCGCCGCGAACAGCCTCGCGTCGAGGATTCCCTCGGTCTCGCGCGTGAGCGGCAACAAGCAGACCAGGATGTCGCTGCGCCGGGCGAGCGCCATCAGGCCCTCGCGCCCGTGGAAGCTCTCGATCCCCGGCGACCGCCGTTCGCTCCGGCTCCAGCCGCCGACCGAGAAGCCGAACACCGCAAGCTTGCGCGCGGCGTCGCTGCCGAGCTCGCCCAATCCCAGCACGCCCACCCGCCGCTCGGACGCGTTCGGTTGCGGCAGCTCGCGCCAGAGGCGCGCGTGCTGCTGCGCGCGATAGGCGAAATCTTGCCGATGCAGGCGCAAGACCTGGGTCAGCACGTACTCGCTCATCGCCTCGGTCATGTAGGGATCGACCAGCCGCACGACCGGCACGTGGCGCGGCAGGCTCGCGTCCTCCAGGAGATGATCGGCGCCGGCACCGAGGGACACGATCATCTTGAGATTGGGCAAGGATGCCAGCAGTCCCGCTGGTGGTTTCCAGACCAGCGCAGCGTCGATGTCCTTGGGATTGCCGATCTCGGGAACGACGCGCATCTCCAGCTCGGGAATGTGCCTGCGGAGCTCCGCAAGCCAGAGCGCCGCGGAATCGGAGCTGGACCGGTACAACAAGACCATGCGGCACCCGAACGATGAGACGGTACTCTAGCGGTCCGCCATGGCCGTGGGCAAATGAGCCTTGCGGTATCGCTAGGTTCGCACCGTGCCGCTCTCCTCCGCCTTGATCTCGAAGGCGGCGGCCATGAGGGCGCGGGTGTAGGGGTGTTGCGGGCGCTCGAAGATCGCCGCCGAGTCTCCGGTCTCCACGATGACGCCGTCCTTCATCACCAGCACGTCGCGCGCGAGCGCGCGCACTACGCGCAGGTCGTGGCTGATGAAGATGTAGGCGAGGCCGTGGCGCGCCTGGAGATCGCGCAGCAGGTCCACCATCTGCGCCTGCACGGACATGTCGAGCGCCGAGGTCGGCTCGTCCAGCACCAGGAGCCGCGGCCTCAGCACGAGCGCGCGCGCGATCGCTACGCGCTGGCGCTGGCCGCCCGAGAATTCGTGCGGGTAGCGGTCGATCGCGGCGGGGTCGAGGCCGACGGCCGTCAGCGCCTCCTCGATGAGCGCGCGGCGCGCCTGCGGTGTCTCGCCGATGCCGTGCACCTTGAGCCCTTCCTCGACGATTTGGCCGATGGAGAGCCGCGGCGACAGGCTCGAGAAGGGGTCCTGGAACACGATCTGGATCTCGCGGCGCAGCGGCCGCATCGCGCGCATGCCGAGCGCATCGAGCCGTTTGCCGTCGTAGACGATGGCGCCTTCGCTGCGCAGGAGGCGCAGCAGGCCGAGGCCGAGCGTGGTCTTGCCCGAGCCGGATTCGCCGACCACGCCCAGCGTCTCGCCGGCGCGCACGGTGACGTCGATGCCGTCGACCGCCTTCACGTAGCCGGTGATCCGGCGGAGCACGCCCGCGCGGATCGGGAACCAGACCTTGAATCCTTTGGCCTCCAGCAGAACCGGCGGCATCGCCGCGTGCCGCACCGGCTGTCCCTTGGGCGCGGATTCCAGCAGATGGCGCGTATAGGGATGCGCGGGGCACGCGAAGACCTCGGCCGTAGCGCCGGTCTCGACGATCTCGCCTTTGGTCATCACGGCGACGCGGCTCGCGACCTTCTGCACGATGGTGAGGTCGTGGGTGATCAGCAGGAGCGCCATGCCGAAACGCTGCTGCAGGTCGCGCAGCAGCTTCAGGATCTGCGCCTGGATGGTGACGTCGAGCGCGGTGGTGGGCTCGTCGGCGATCAGCAGGTCGGGCTCGTTGGCGAGCGCCATGGCGATCATGATCCGCTGACGCTGGCCGCCGGAGAGCTGGTGCGGATAGGCATCGAGGCGCTTCTCCGCCTCGGGCAGCCCCACCAGATGCAGGAGCTCGATGACCCGCGCGCGCGCCGCCATTCCGCGCAGCCCCTTGTGGAGATAGAGCGTCTCCGCGATCTGCTTTTCCACGGTGTGGAGCGGGTTCAGCGAGGTCATGGGCTCCTGGAACACCATCGCGATCCGGCCGCCGCGGATCGCCTGCAGCCGGCTCGGCGGTGCCCGCACGAGATCCTGGCCCTCGAACAGGATGTGGCTTTCGCGATCGTGGCGCGCCAGCGGGTAGGGCAGCAGTTGCAGGATCGAGAGCGCCGTCACCGACTTCCCCGATCCGCTCTCGCCCACCAGGGCCAGCGTCTCGCCTTTCGCCAGGTCGAGCGAGACCCGCTTCACCGCCTCGACGCGATTCGCGGAGGTCTCGAAGGTGACGGAGAGATTGCGGATGGAGAGGAGGGGATCGGCCATCAGGGCTCAGCCAACATTCTTTCGCGGATCGAAGGCGTCGCGGACCGCCTCGCCGATAAAGACGAGAAGACTGAGCATCACGCCGAGACTTGCGAAGGCAGTGAACCCCAGCCACGGCGCATTCAGGTTGTTCTTGCCTTGGGCCAGGAGTTCGCCGAGCGACGGGGAGCCGATGGGCAAGCCGAAGCCGAGAAAATCAAGCGCTGTGAGCGTGGTGACCCCGCCGCTGAGGATGAACGGCATGAAGGTGAGCGTGGCGACCATCGCATTGGGCAGCACGTGACGCACGATGATCACGGAGTTGGAGACGCCGAGCGCGCGCGCCGCACGCACATAATCGAAATTGCGCGCGCGCAGGAACTCCGCGCGCACGAGATCGACCAGCCCCATCCAGGAGAACAGCAGCATCAAGCCGAGGAGCCACCAGAAATTAGGCTGCACGATGCTGGCCAGGATGATCAGCAGGTAGAGGATCGGCAGAGCGCCCCAGATCTCCATGAAGCGCTGGAACAGCAAATCGGTGAGCCCGCCGAAATAGCCCTGCACGGCGCCGGCGGCGACGCCGATGATCGAGGAGAGGATCGTGAGCACCAGCCCGAACAGCACGGAGATGCGAAAACCGTAGAGCAACCGCGCCACCACGTCGCGGCCTTGGTCGTCGGTACCGAGCCAATTCACCGCCGAGGGTGGCGAGGGCGCCGCACCCGGCAGATTGTAGTTGATCGTGGTATAGCTGAAGGGGATCAGCGGAAAGATCATCCAGCCCTTGGCGTTGATCTCGGCGGCCACCACGGGGTCTCGGTAGTCCGCTTCGGTCGGGAACACGCCGCCGAAGTCGGTCTCGGGATAGCTTACGAGAAAGGGCACATAGAAGGCGCCATCGTAGCGCACCAGCAGCGGCTTGTCGTTGGCGATCACCTCGCTGACCAGGCTCACGCCGAAGATCGCGAGGAAGATCCAGAGCGACCAGAAGCCCCGCCGGTTGGCGCGGAAATTCGCGAACCGGCGGCGCGTAAGCGGCGTCACGCGAAATCCGAGCACGCGCTCCCTCGCGTCAGAGACTGCTCCGACCGCGCTCATGTCCCGCGCGTCCCGAAATCGATCCGCGGGTCCACGACGGTGTAGGTGAGATCCGTCACGAGCTTCATCACCATGCCCACCAGCGTGAAGACGTAAAGTGTGGAGAACATGATGGGATAGTCGCGGTTGATCGCGGCCTCGTAGCCCAGGAGCCCCAGCCCGTCGAGCGAGAAGATCGATTCGATGAGGAAGGTGCCGGTGAAGAGGATCCCGATGAAGGCCGCTGGGAAGTTCGCGATCACCAGCAGCATGGCATTGCGGAACACATGGCCATAGAGCACGCGGCGCTCGGACAGGCCCTTGGCCCGCGCGGTCACCACGTAATTCTTGTGGATCTCCTCCAGGAACGAGTTCTTTGTGAGCATGGTGATGCTGGCGAAACTGCCGATCACCAGCGCTGTGGTGGGCAGCGTGATATGCCAGAAATAGTCGAGAATGCGGTGCGGCCAATCGAGGTCGATCCAGTTATCGGAGGTGAGCCCGCGCAGCGGGAACCAGCTCCAATAGGTGCCGCCCGCGAACAGCACGATGAGCAGCACGGCGAACAGGAAGCTCGGGATCGAGTAGCCCACGAAAATCACGGTCGAGGTCGCGACGTCGAAGGTGCTGCCGTCGCGCACGGCCTTTTTGATGCCGAGCGGGATCGAGACCAGATAGGTGATGAGCGTGCTCCAGAGTCCCAGCGAGATCGAGACCGGCAGCTTCTCCTTGATGAGCTGAACCACCGGCCGGTCGTGGGTGTAGCTGCGGCCGAAATCGAAGGTGAGATATTCGCGCATCATCAGGAGGAAGCGCTCGACCGGCGGCTTGTCGAAGCCGTATTGCACCTTGAGCTGCTCGATGACCCGCGGGTCGAGGCCGCGGGCGCCGCGCGACTGGTTGGCGTTGGCATTGGCGCCGCCGCCGACATCGCCGCCCCCGCCGCCGCCGAAGCGCGCGGTGGCGCCGACCGCGGTGCCCTTGAGCTCGGCGATGATCTGCTCCACCGGACCGCCGGGCGCCGCCTGGATCACGATGAAATTGATCACCATGATCGCGAACAGTGTCGGGATGATCAGCAAAAGCCGGCGGACGATGTAGGCGAGCATGACTGGCTAGCGACCGCTCGCGGAAGTTCGTGAGAACGCCCTCACCCTTTTACCGGCCGATCTCGGCCTTGCGCTTCTCGAGCGCATCGGCCTTGGCCTGATCGAACCACCAGGTGTCGTTGACGGCGCTGCCGTATTTCGGCGGGGTCTCTGGCCGCGAGAACTTGTCCCAGGACACCAGCCGTTGGTTGCCGTCGTACCACTGCGGGATGATGTAGAAGCCCCAGAGCAGCACGCGGTCGAGCGCGCGCGTATAGGCGATGAGCGTCTTGCGGTCGGGTGCCGCGATCAGCTTCTCCACGAGCTCGTCGGCCACGGGATCGCGCACGCCCATGAGGTTCTGGCTGTCGGGCGTGTTAGCCGACTCGGTCGTCCAGTAGTCGCGCTGCTCGTTCCCGGGCGACAGTGACTGCCCCATGGCGACGATGGTCATGTCGAAATCGAAATTCTGCAGGCGCTGCGTGTACTGCGCGTCGTCGACGCCGCGGATGCTGGCAATGATCCCGATGCGCTTCAGGTTCTCGACGAAGGGCTGCGTGATGCGCGTGAAGGCGCTGTCGGCGGTCAGCAGGATCTCGAATTGGAAGGGCTCGCCGGTCTTGTCGTTGGCGAGCCGGCCGTCCTTCACCGACCAACCCGCCTGCCTCAGGAGCTCGAGCGCCTTGCGCAAGTTCTCGCGGATGTTGCCGCTGCCGTCGCTCTTCGGCGGCTCGTAGACCTTGGTGAAGACCTCGTCCGGGATCTTCTCTTTATACCCCTCGAGGATCTTGAGCTCGTCGCCCTCCGGCAAGCCGGTCGCGGCGAGCTCGGAATTGCCGAAGTAGCTCGTCGAGCGCTGGTAGAGTCCGTAAAAGAAAGTCTTGTTGGTCCATTCGAAGTCGAGCGCGTAGCCCAAGGCCTCGCGCACCCGGCGATCCCCAAAGATCGGCCGGCGCGTGTTGTAAGCGAAGCCCTGCAGCGGCCGCACGCCGCCGCGCGGGATCACCTCTTTCTTGTAGAGGCCCGCGCGGAAGGCCGGGCTGTCATAGCCCTCCATCCAGTCGCGCGCGGTGAATTCGAGGCGGCGGTCGTAATCGCCGGCCTTGAAGCCTTCGAGCGACGCGCTGCGGTCGCGGTAGTAGATGTACTTGAGCACGTCGAAATTGTGCCGGCCGCGATTGACCGGCAGATCCTTCCCCCAATAGGTCTCGACGCGTTTGTACGTCACGGTGCGCCCGGGCTCGTAGCTGTCCAGCACGTAAGGACCGCTGCCGAGCGGCGCCTCGAGCGAGGCGCGGTCGAAGGCGTGGCTGGCGAAATAGGCCTTGGAGAGTACCGGCATCTCGCCCAGGATCTGCGCGAGCTCGCGGTTCTCGCCGTTCTTGAAGGTGAATGTCACGCTGTGATCGTCGGTCTTCTCGGCCTTGACGACGTCGGCGTAATAGACGCGGTAGAGCGGCCGGCCCTTCTCGCGCAGCGTGTCGAAGGTCCAGAGCACGTCCTCCGCGGCGATCGGCGTACCGTCGTTGAAACGCGCCTGCGGCCGCAGGTGATAGATCACCCAGGTGCGATCCTTCGGCATCTCCATCGATTCCGCGACCAGCCCGTAAGCCGTCTCCGGCTCGTCCTCCGAGCGCACCGTGAGCGTGTCGAACAGCAGGCCCGCGCCCGCGGCCGGCACGCCCTTGAGCACGAAAGGATTGAACGTGTCGAAGCTGGTGCCGACCGTGAAATCCCGCACCGTGCCGCCCTTGGGCGCATCGGGATTGACGTAGTCGAAATGCGTGAAGTCCGGTGGATACTTGACGTCGCCATAGAGCGAGAGCGCATGCGATTTGGTCACCTCGTCCTGGGCGAGCGCGGAGCCGAGCGGGACGGCGGCGATAAGCGTGACGAGGAGGACAGCGGTAGCGCGCATGATCGGGGTCCCTGGAACTGACGCCGCCACTCTAGAGCGGTTCCCGGCTGCATGGAATCGGCTCTCCACCCGAACCGCGCCCACTGATCTCATTCGATAAATTGGCTCTGCTAACCCAATGTCGAAATTCTCGCCCGATCGGCCCCGACGCTGGGCGCGCGGTGCCGCCGAGCTCCGCGGGCGGATGCCGCAAACGGGCTCCGCCCATCGCCGGCTTGCCCCTGGGCGTTCTGGGCCTGGTTCTCGCCTGCGCATTCAACCGGTTTGCCGCAATCTCCGCCGCGTTCGCCATCTCTCGCTCCTCTGCCGATCGGGGCTCGGCACTCGAAATTCCCGTCGATCGACAGCAGACCATCGGATTGTTCAGACGCGCTCAACAAAGGCGATGCCCATCTTTCGACACGCGCCCCCTTCGGGCCGCGCGCCAGACTAACCCTAGTGGAAATCGCTATCTGGGAGCATCCCGCCGGCCGATGTCACGGCCTCTACGCAAGAAGGCCACGGGCGGCATCGGCGAGCCGCGGATCGCCGCAGGCGAGGACACGGCCCTCGGAGGCGAGGCCGAGCGGACCGCCCCGCCAGTCCGTCATGCTGCCGCCGGCGCCGGCGATCACCGGCACCAGTGCCGCGAAGTCGTAAGGCTTGAGGCTCGCCTCCACGACCAAGTCGATGAACCCTGCCGCCAGCAGTCCGTAAGCATAGCAGTCGCCGCCGAAGCGGGCGAGTTTGACGGCGCTTTTGAGGCGCTGAAAGGCGTCGGCATCGGCGGCCCTGAACATGTCGGGCGTGGTGGCGAAGAGCGTCGCCGCGCCGAGCGTCGGACAGGCGCGGGTCGAGATCGGCGCGCCGTTGAGCGTGCTCCGGAGTCCCCGCGCGCCCACCCAGCGCTCGCGCGAGATCGGCTGGTCGATCACGCCCAACACGGGCACGCCGCGCTCGACCAGCGCGATCAGCGTGCCGAACAGCGGCACGCCACTGATGAAGGACTTGGTCCCGTCGATGGGATCGAGCACCCAGACCCGCTCTGCATCCGCGTGCACAGAGCCATGCTCCTCGCCGAGAATGCCGTGATCGGGGAACCGCCGCTCGATGCGCGCGCGCAACGCCGTTTCCGCCTCGCGGTCGGCGACGGTGACCGGGCTCATGTCGGGTTTGTCGTCGACCGCGACACCGCGGCGGAAATACCGGCGGACGATCTCGCCCGCGGCATCGGCGAGCTCGTTGGCGAAGGCGATGAGCGCGGCGTCGACCGGTGCCGTCATGCCGCGCGGGACCTCATCACTGGCTCGCGAGCGGCTTCGGCGAATCCGAGAGCGAGTTGAGATAGGCGGTCACGTCCGCACGGTCCTTCGCCTTCGGCAATCCCACGAACGTCATCTTGGTGCCTTTGGCAAAGGCCTGTGGCTTCCAGAGCCACTCGTTGAGGGCGTCCGGCGTCCAGGTGCCGCCCTTCTGCTTCAGCGCCTCGGAGAAGGCGAAGTTGCGGTCGTGCGCGATCTCGTCGCCGACGATGCCCCAGAGATTCGGCCCCACCCGATTGGGGCCGCCCTTTTCGAAGGTGTGGCAGGCCGCGCATTTCTTGGCGACGTCTTTCCCCGCATCGGGGCTGGCGGAAGCGAGCAGCGGCTTGATCGGTTCCGGTCCTGCTCCTCCCGCCGGCTGCTCGCCGCCGGCGGGCTGCGCCGGCTGTTGGGCGGGCGCGGTCGCGACCTGGACGGCGGGTTTCGCCGGCATCTTCGTCTCGACCAGCTTGCTCGCCAGCAGTCCCGACACCCACGCCACGATCAGCGCGAGCAGCACCGAGGCCACGATTTTGTTGAGCTCGAACGACGACATTCCGCGTCCCTTCGGGGAGGAGCTGTGGCGGCAGCGGAGCCGCCCCACGCCGGACCCGCGCCGCAAGGAAGAAACCGAATTTTCGCTGACAACTCAAACAAAATGTGATTGATGCGGCCTCGGAGGGGAGCGCTTCGCCAGCCGGAATCACCCGTTCCCGTGCGGCATAACGCCGCAATCGTGGGAACGCAGCCGGGCGGCGCCGCGCGTCCGCTTCGCGAGTTCGGGAAATCCTTAGCCATGGTCCAGAAGCCCCGCAATCCCATCGTGCTGATCCCGTCGCGGCTCGCCTCGACGCGGCTCCCCAACAAGCCGCTCGCCGACATTCACGGCGAGCCCATGATCGTGCACGTCTGGCGCCGCGGCATCGAGGCGGGCGTGGGACCCGTGGTGGTCGCCTGTGGCGATGCCGAGATCGCGGCGGCCGTCGAGCGGTCGGGCGGACGGGCCGTGCTGACCGACCCCGCGCTGCCCTCGGGCTCCGACCGCATCGCGGCGGCGCTGCGTCAGGTCGATCCCGAGCGGCGTCACGACGCGGTCGTCTGCCTGCAGGGCGATCTGGCGACGCTGGCACCGGAGGCGATCCGCACGGCGCTCGAGGCGCTCGGCGATTCCGCGGTCGACATCGGCACGCTCGCGACCGAGATCCGCGACGAGGACGAGCGTCAGGCGCCGAGCGTGGTCAAGGCCGCGGTCGCTTTCGCGCCCGGCCGGCGCATCGCGCGCGCGCTCTATTTCAGCCGCACCGTCATGCCTTGGGGCGAGGGGCCGCACTATCATCACATCGGGCTCTACGCCTACCGGCGCGAAGCGCTCGAGCGCTACGTCGCGTTGCCGCAAGGCGCGCTCGAGCGGCGGGAGAGCCTCGAGCAGCTGCGCGCGCTCGAGGCGGGCATGCGGATCGACGTGGCGCTCGTTGACACGCTTCCGCTCGGTATCGATACTCCCGCCGACCTCGCCCGCGCTCGCGAGATCCTGGCGCCCCGCCGTTAACGCCGCTTCCCCGCCGCTTCCCCCTCTCATGCGACGCTCGCCCGCCAACACCATCTCATTCCAAGGCCAGCCCGGCGCCTACTCGGACCTCGCCTGCCGCGAGGTGTTTCCGCGCCTCTCGACATTGCCCTGCGCGAGCTTCGAGGACGCCATCACCGCCGTGCGCGAGGGCCGCGCGCGGCTCGCGATGCTGCCGGTGGAGAACTCGGTCGCCGGCCGCGTCGCCGATATCCATCATCTGTTGCCGGAGTCCGGGCTCAACATCATCGGCGAACATTTCCAGCGGGTGAACCATCAGCTGCTGGCGCCGAAGGGCGCCACGCTCAAGACCATCAAGACCGTGCGCAGCCACGTGCACGCGCTCAACCAATGCCGGAAGATGATCCGCGCGCTCAGGCTCAAGCCGATCGTGGTCGCAGACACCGCGGGCGCCGCGGCCGAGGTCGCGGCGCGCGGCGACCGCAGCGAGGCCGCCATCGCCTCGGAGCTCGCGGGCGAGATCCACGGTCTCCTCACCCTCAAGAAGGACATCGAGGACGCCAGCCACAACACCACGCGCTTCCTCGTCATGTCGAAGGCCCCGCGCGTCGCATCGAACGACGGCGGCCTCGTCATCACGACGTTCGTGTTCCGGGTGCGCAACGTGCCGGCGGCGCTCTACAAGGCGATGGGCGGCTTCGCCACCAACGGCGTCAACATGACCAAGCTGGAAAGCTACATGCTGGGTGGCCGCTTCACCGCGACGCAGTTCTATTCCGATATCGAGGGTCATCCCAAGGACCGGCCGGTGAAGCTCGCGCTCGACGAGCTCCGGTTCTTCACGCGCGAGATGAAGATCCTCGGCATCTACCCCGCCCACTCCTTCCGCCTGGCGGTGAACCAGGCGGACGTGGATTGACGTCTAGACGCTAACGCCGAGTTCTTCCCTGAGGCGGCGCTGGCCCAGCGGCGTCACCGCGACGGCGCGGTCGTCGCGGCGCCGGCGGATCCAGCCGGCATCGAAGAACCGGTCGACGATGGCGGCGCCGAGCGCCCCCGCGAGGTGCGGCCGGCGCTCGGTCCAGTCGATGCAGGTGCGCACCACCGGCCGGCGCGAAGCCTCGAGCGTCTCGAGCTCGATGCCCCAGGAGTTGAGGAGCGCCTCGCCCGACCCGCGCCTCACCAGTGCCAACTCGGCGTCGGCGCGTCGGAGCACGCGCTTCCGGACCAGCCCCTCCGCGAGGGCCACGCCAAGCCGCCCGGCGAGGTGGTCGTAGCAGGTCCGGGCCCGGCGCAACGGCGCGTCCTCCGGCATGACGCGGCGGGGCGAGGAGAAGACCTGGATCGCCAGATCGCTCAGGGTCTCGACGGCATGCGCCACCGCCGGGCCCGCCAGCCGGTAATAGCGGTGCCGGCCTTGCTTGGCGACCGCCAGCAATCCGCCGTCGACGAGCTGGGCCAGATGGCCGCTCGCCGTGGGCAACGCCACTCCGGCGCGGAATGCGAGCTCGCCCGCCGTCAGCGCCTCGCCGCTCATCAATGCCATCAGCATGGAGGCGCGCGAGGGATCGCCCATCAAGGCGCCCACGCGGGCGATATCGAGTGTCTCGGACATGGCCCGAATCCTAGCTTGGCTCATACGGACATGGTTCGGTCTTAGCCGAAGCGACGCGCCCTGCAAAGCGCCGTCCCGCTGACGAGCTCGGCGCGCATCCGGCACCGAGTCGCGACCCCATTAGCCTTCGCGCCCTCAAGGTGCTAGCAATGGGCGCATGGCGCGAACCGAGCTCGACCCCGCTTTCGTCACCACGGCCTTCGAGCTGCCGGGCTATCGCATCGCGCGCAACCTCGGCGTCGTCCGCGGCATCATCGTGCGCTCGCGCTCCGTCATCGGCAGCATCGGCGCCGGGCTTCAGACCTTGTTCGGCGGCAACATCACGCTCTATACCGCGCTCTGCGAGAGGACGCGCGAGGACGCATTCAACCTTATGATCTCGCATGCGGCCGATCTCGGCGCCAACGCCATCGTGGGCGCCCGCTACGACGCCACCGAGATCATGTCGGGCGTCGCGGAGGTGCTTGCCTACGGCACCGCCGTGGTGGTCGAGCCCCTCGGATAGCGCTCAGCGCTGCAGCCAGTCCTCGATGAGGTGCCGCGCGATCGAGTCCCGGCGGGGCAGGCGGAAGCTGTCGTCCTCCGCGTGGCCCAGGATGAAGCCGCGGTCGAACCAGCGCGCGGCCTCGAGTTCCTCGGGATCGACCGTGAGCTCGGTGGTGACCGCGCGGGCGGTGAAGCCCAGCATGATCGAGGCCGGGAAGGGCCAGGGCTGAGAGGAGTGGTAGGCGACCTCGTCCACCACGATGCCGGTCTCCTCGCGCACCTCGCGCGCGACCGCCTCCTCCAGG
>DATMMM010000440.1:0-16602 GCA_035569735.1 Allostellaceae bacterium
GGCGCCGCCCGAATCGCTGGCGGGCTGAGCCGGGCATCGCTCGCGCCGGAGCCGGTCGATGGGCCTCGTCAAGTTCGCGCTCAAGTTCCGCAATACGTTCTTCGTCCTGACCGTGCTGATCCTGCTCGCCGGGATCGGCGCGATCATGACCATGCCCAAGGACGTGCTGCCGACCGTCGACATCCCCGTGGTCACCATCGTGTGGACCTTCACCGGGCTCGACACGCCGGAGATGCAGCAGCGCGTCACCACCTACAGCGAATTCGCGCTCAGCAACAACGTCAACAACATCCGCAACATGCAGACCACGACGCTGCAGGGCGTCGCGATCACCAAGATCTATTTCCAGCCCAATGTGAGCATCGATCTCGCCATCACGCAGGTGGCGAGCGCCACGAATTCGATCCGGGCGCAGATGCCGCCCGGCATCCAGCCGCCGATCATCATGCGCTTCTCCGCCTCGTCGGTGCCCGTGATTCAGCTCGCGTTGAGCTCGATCAAGGAGAACGAGCGGCAGATCTACGACTACGCGCAATATCGCATTCGCCAGGTACTGACCACGGTTCCGGGCTCGACCTTGCCGTCGCCCTACGGCGGCGCGCCGCGCCAGATCATGGTCGATCTCGATCTCCACGCGCTCCAGGCCTATGGCCTGTCGCCGCTCGACATCACCAACGCCATCAGCACGCAGAACCTGACGGTGCCGTCGGGCTTGGCGAAATTCGGCGGCACGCAATATGTGATCCGGCTCAACTCGACGCCGGAGGCGGTCACCGCGCTCAACAGCATTCCCGTGAAGATCGTCAACGGGTCGCCGATCCTGTTGCGGGACGTGGCCTATGTCCGCGACGGCGGGCCGCCGCAACAGAACATCGTGCGCGACAACGGCCACCGCGCCGTGCTGCTCACGATCCTGAAGAACGGCGAGGCCTCGACCCTCTCCGTGGTGAACAACGTCAAGCGCCTGCTGACGACCATCCGCGCCGCGGCGCCGCCCGATCTCACCATCACGCCGCTTTTCGACCAGTCGGTCTTCGTATCGGGCGCGATCGCCGACGTGGCTCGCGAAGCCGCGATCGCCGCGGCTTTGACCGGCCTGATGATCCTGCTGTTCCTGGGGTCCTGGCGCTCGACCCTGATCGTGCTGGTCTCGATACCCTTGGCGATCCTGTCCTCGCTCGCGGTCCTGGCGGCACTCGGCGAAACCATCAACATCATGACGCTGGGCGGTCTGGCACTCGCCGTCGGCATTCTGGTCGACGACGCCACCGTGGCGATCGAGAACACCTATCGCCTGATGGAGAGCGGCAAGGGCTTCCGGCACGCGGTGGCGGAGGGTGCCGCCGGCATCGCCAAGCCGACGCTGATCTCGACGCTCGCGATCTGCGCGGCCTTCGTATCCGTCATGTTCCTGACCGACGCGCCCCGGTACTTGTTCGTGCCCCAGGCGCTCGCCGTCGTCTTCGCGATGCTCGCCTCCTATCTGCTGTCGCGGACGCTGGTCCCGATCCTGATCGACACGCTGGTCGCGCGCGAATACGCGCGCAGGCACGGCGATCACGCCAAGGCGGCGGACACCAAGCCCGGCCTCTTCGGCCGCATCCACTTGGCCTTCGAGCGCGGCTTCGAGACATTTCACCGCTACTATGCGGGGCTGCTGCGCGCCACGATCGCGCGGCGCGGGATCACGCTCGGCGTGGCGGGCGGCGTGCTCGCGGTCGGCGGGACCTTGTTCTTCTTCGTCGGCGAGGATTATTTCCCGCAGGTCGACGGCGGGCAGATGACGCTCCACGTCCGCGCGCGGCCGGGCATGCGCATCGAGCAGGCCGAGCGGCTCTTCCAACGGGTCGAGGACACGATCCGCGAGGTGGTGCCGAAGAGCGAGCTTGGCTCCATCATCGACAACATCGGCCTGCCGTCGTCCAACTACAACCTGGCCTTCAACGACGGCACCTTCGTCGCCTATTACGACGGGCAGATCCTGGTCACGCTGAACCCATCGCACGCGCCGACCGCGTCCTATATGAAGACGCTGCGCAGCGTGCTGCATCAGCGCTTCCCGGCCACGACCTTCTATTTCCAGCCGGGCGACATGATCACGCAGATCCTCGACTTCGGCGTGCCGGCTCAGATCGACGTCCAGGTCAACGGCCGGCACCAGGCTCAGGATCTCAAGACCGCGCAATTCATCCGGGACAAGCTTCGCGCGGTGCGGGGCGCCGTCGACGTGCATATCCAGCAGATCACCAACGCGCCCGAATATTTCGTCAATATCGACCGCCAGCGCGCGGCCGAGCTCGGCCTGAGCGAGCAGCAGGTCGCGAGCAACCTCAACGTATCGCTGAGCGGCAGCTTCCAGGTCACGCCGATCTTCTGGGCCGATCCCGCGACCGGGATCCCCTATCAGGTCTGGATCCAGACGCCGGAGTATCGCAACGACAGCCTCACCGCGCTCAACAACACGCCGCTGCTGGTGCCCGCGAGCCAAAGCCAGGCCGGCGCGGCGGCAAATCCGGCGGCTCCACAGCTCCTCTCCAACGTCGCCACCCTCACCCGCGGCACCGAGGAAACGGTGCAGACCCACGTCAACACGCAGCCGACCTATGACGTCTACGCCGCGGTGCAGGATCGAGATCTGGGCTCGGTCCAGCGCGAGATCCAGCGGGTGATCGCCGAGGCCCAGCCCCAATTGCAGGCGCCCGACACGATCTCGATCCGTGGCCAGATCGAAAGCATGAACCAAGCCTTCTTCCATATCGGGATCGGCCTGGTGGTGGCGCTGGTCGCGGTCTACCTGCTGATGGTGCTCAATTATCAGAATTGGGGCGATCCGCTGGTGGTGCTGGCGGCGCTGCCCTTGGCATTCTCCGGCATCGTCATGAGCCTGTTCGCGACCGGCACCAGCTTCTCGATCCCGTCGCTGATGGGCGCGATCATGAGTGTCGGCGTCGCATCGGCGAATTCGATCCTGCTGGTGACCTTCGCGCGCGAGCATCGCGAGCGCACCCAATGCAGCGCCGCCGAGGCCGCGATCCTCGCGGGAGAGACCAGGTTGCGGCCGGTGCTGATGACGGCGGCGGCGATGTTCGTGGGCCTCATCCCGATGGCGCTCGGGCTCGGCGAGGGCAGCGAGCAGAACGCCGCGCTGGCCCGCGCCGTGCTCGGCGGCATCGCGGTCGGCACATGCTCGACGCTGCTGTTCGTGCCGTTCCTTTATTCGGTCTTGCGCCGGGGCGAGGCCAAGCCACTGGAGAATTACATATGAGCGGGGATGATGAGACAACGAGCACTGAGCCGCGCGAGGGCGAGGCGCCGCGCGTGGCACCGCTGATGCCGCCGCGCCGCGTATTCGTCGTGGCGCTCCTGGCGCTGGGCCTGCTGGTCGGCTGGGGCGGCGTTAGTCACTGGCGGCGATATTCCGAAGCCTCCGCCACGCAGGAGCAAATCGACCACTTCGTCCCGACCGTCCGCGTCGGCGAGGCTAGGCTCGAGACCGGACCGGTGAAGCTGGTGCTCGTCGCCCAGACCCTGCCCTTCGACAGCACGGCCATCCAGGCGCGCGCCACCGGCTATATCGGCGAGCGGTTCGTCGACATCGGCAGCCGGATCAAGAAAGGCGACCTGATGGTGCGCATCTCGGCGCCGGATCTCGACGCTCAGTTGGCACAGGCCCAGGCGCAGCTGCAGCAATTCCAGGCGGCGGAGCAGCAGGCGGCGGCGCAGATCCATCAGGCGCAAGCCAACATGCACCTCGCCGACGTCACCAACAAGCGCACCGCCGCGCTCGCCAAAGATGGCTGGCAAACCCAGCAACAGGCGGACACCACCGGCGCCACCCTCAACGCCGATCAGGCGGCATTGACGGCGTCCGAGGCCGCCGAAAAGGTCGCCGAGGCCAATGTCGCGGCGCAGCGCGCGACCGTCCAGCGGCTGCAGGAGCTCACCGGGTACGAAAAGGTGGTGGCGCCCTTCGACGGCGTTGTCACCTCGCGCAGCATCGATGTCGGCGATCTCGTCACCGCCGACACGAATGGCGGCACGCCGATGTTCACCATCCAGAACGACAACGTGCTGCGGGTCTCGGTTCAAGTACCGCAGAGCGGCGCCGTCGGCATCAAGGACGGGTTGGAGGCGCAGGTCGAGGTGCCGGAAATGCCCGGCCAGGTCTTCCACGGCAAGGTCGCGCGCAGCTCGGTGTCGCTCAACAATGCCTCGCGCTCTCTCACCGCGGAGGTCGACATCCAGAACGACGACCACCGGCTGCGCGCGGGCTTGTTCGTCACAGTCTCGTTCGACATCCCGCGCGAGCGGCCCGGGATCATCGTGCCCGACGAAGCGCTGTTGTTCAACGCCCAGGGCGAGCAAGTCGCGACGCTGGGGCCGGACAACAAGGTCACGCTCCGAAAGGTCACGATCGCCCGCGATTTCGGCACCGAGGCGGAGATCGCCCAGGGTCTTGATGGCGGCGAGCGCATCGTGCTCACCCCGCCGGTCGATCTCACCGACGGCGCCACGGTCCAGATCGCGCAACCGCCGCCCTCGCCTCCGGCCCCACAACCCGCCGCCCGCACCGCTGAGCGCAAGTGACGAGGCCCTCAATATGTTCCGAGCAATATTTCTTGTGCTGATTCTCGCTGTCGCGGCTCTCTCGGCCTGCAAGCACGTTGATTCAAGATTCAATCCATATAATGGATCAAATATGGAGGGCTCTTAGCAGGTGCCGTCCGTCATCGAGAAATTCCGCGCCAAGTATGGGGACGACGGCGTGCGGCAAAGCTCAACGTTGGCTGATCCCCGCGGCATCACCGCTACCGAGCGCAAGTAACAAAGCCCCTCTCCGCCGCGAAAGCGGGGGAGAGGGTGGGGCCCGATCGCTCGTCAGAGCGATCGGGAGGGTGAGGTGGGGCGGCGACGGTGGCAGCCATGTCTCTGTCGGCGATTCAATCTGGAACGGCGCAGCCCCACCTCACCCGGCCGCCGCTTGCGCGTCGGCCCCGTCGATCCGCTTTGCGGCTCGACCCCCCGCTGTCGCGGCGGAGAGGGGCCGTAAATCCTTCTCAGGCGACGGGCGCCCAGAGCACGTCCTCGATGTCGGCGGCGCCGGTGGCGAGCATCACCAGGCGGTCGAAGCCAAGCGCGATCCCGGCCGAGGGCGGCATACCCTCCCCGAGTGCCGCCAGGAAATCCTCGTCGATCGGATAGGCGAAGCCGTAGCGCGCGCGCTTCCTCGCCTGGTCCTGCTGGAAGCGCCGGCGCTGCTCGGCGGCGTCGGTGAGCTCGCCGAAGGCGTTGGCGAGCTCGAGGCCGCAGACATAGACCTCGAAGCGCTCGGCGAGCCGCGGGTCCTCCGGCTTCGGCCGCGCCAGCGCCGCCATCGAGATCGGATAATCGTAGAGGATGGTGGGCGCGCCGATCCCGAGCTCCGGCTCGATGCGCGCCAGGAAAATGCGGAAGAATAGGTCCTCCCAATCGTCGCCCTCGTGCGGCGCGATGCCGAGAGGGCGCGCCGCGGCGGCAAGCAGGTCGAGGCTCGGGTGCTCCGGATCGGGCGCCGTCGCCAGCAGATCGATGCCGCACCGGCGCTCGAACGCCTGCGCGACGCTGATCCGTTGCCACGCGCTGTTGGGATCGGCGCTCCGCCCCTGCCAGCGAAACGCCGCTCCGCCCGCCGCCGCCAGCGCCTCGGAAAGCAGCCTCTTGCAATCCGCCATGAGATCGCCGTAGGAGGCGTTGGCGCGGTACCATTCGAGCAGGGTGAACTCAGGATGGTGCGTGGCGCCGCGCTCGCCGTTGCGGAACACGCGCGCGAGCTGGAAGAGCCGCGGCACGCCGGCCACCAGCAATTTCTTCATCGCGAACTCGGGCGAGGTGTGGAGATAGCGCGCGCGGCGGCCCTCGCCCGCCTCCTCGAGCTGGGTCTCGAACGCCATCAGATGCGGCTCCAGGCCGGGGCTCACCTGCAGCGCCGGCGTCTCCACCTCGACGAAATTCCGCGTCATGAAGAAATTTCGCACTGCCGCGGCGATCCGCCCGCGCGCCGCCAAGACCTCGCGCTTCCCCGCGAAACGCTCGGGCCGCCACCAGCCGTCGCGCGAACCGCTCATCGCCTCAGAACTGGAACAAATTAGTGAGATCGCCGATCGCCGGCCGGTTCTGCGGCACGTAGGGGTCGGCGGCGGACATCACGGGGTTGGGCAGGTTGTCGCGGCTCCTGGGCGACAGCGGCGCCAAGCCCCAGTTCATCTCGATGAACTTCAGGATCGAGGCGTGGTCGTAATAGGTGTGATCGACGAGGCCCGGCTTGGCGAAGGGCGAGACGGCCAGGAACGGAATGCGCGTGCCGTCGCCGAAGAAGTCCAGGATCTGGATATAGCCGGAATCGTAATAGCCGCCGCCTTCGTCGGTGGTGACGAGGACCGCGCTCGCGTACCAGATGTCCGGATGCGCCTGCACCTTGGCGACGAGGGTGCGGATGAAGGCCTCGTAGCGCGCGGCATCGGAATAGGCGGGATGGCCGGAGTCCGGATTGGGCGGCGTCACGAACGCGACCGCCGGCATGGTCCGCTCCTCGGCGAGATCGCGGTCGAGCTGGTCGAGGCTTACGAGGTTCTGCTTGAGCGGCCCGGTCATGATCCCGACCGAGTGCGTGAAGGGATCGCAGATGTCGCAATAGAGATCCTTGGCGATGCCGTCCGCGGTGCGCCCGCCCTGGTACCATTTCCAGGCGACGCCCTTCGCCGCGAGCGCCAGGCCGATGTTGGGTGCGACCTGCGGCGGCAGCGTGAACTGGTCGGGCCCGAGCGGCTTGCGCTCGCCCGCGGCGGTAAATCCGGGCCCATAATTGTTGACGAGGTAATAGGCGCCGGGCGCGCAGTTGCCGTCGTTGAAAGCCTTGTAGGGCAGCGCGGCCAGGTAATCGCGGATCGCCTTGACGCCGGGCTCGCTCGCATCGGCGCAGCCGACATAGGAGCCGGCCTTGTAGCCGGAATGCCGGTACCAGTTGTTGGTGCCGGGCCGCGGATCGGGGTTCTCGATCTGATTTTCGGGCGGCGTCGCGAGCTTGCCGTCCGACAGATAAGGCGCGGCATCGCCGGTGCTGAGCGCGATGTAATTGGCGCCGGTGCCGCCCATCACGGACTGATGGTAATTGTCGGCGAGCGCGTAGGTGCGCGCGAGGTCGCGGAAGTAGGGCGCGTCGCCCTTGGCCATGTTGTAGAAGCCCATGGCGACGCCGCCCTGGTTGGTGCCGGACCGGGGATCGTCACGATTTTTCGAGCCCTCGCCCGAGGTCTCGTCCACCCACACGAAGAGATCCTTTCGTCCGCCGTCCACCTGCTGCCACATCTGGAAGAAGCGATGCACGGGATCGCCCACCGCCGCGGTCCAGTCGGCATAGCGCGTGATCGCATAAGGACCGTTCGGCAAATTCGCGGGGAAGCGCGTGTCCGCCGTGAATTGCGGCTGGCCGAGCGCATAGGTCGTGCCGGGCCGCGGCAGGTTTTTGTAGATGCCGGTGCGCGGCGGCGTCACCAGATAGCGCTCGCGCACCGAGGCCGTGTGCTGCGCCGCCAGCGCGAAGCGCGGGCCCGGCGAGCCGTCGGGCTTCACAATCCCCTTGGAGAGCAAATTCGCCACGGTCTGTCCCGGCCGCACCGGCTCGTAGGTGCCGTAGAGGTTGTCGAAGCTCAGGTTCTCGCCGACCACCACGATCAAATGCCGGATCGGCGTCTGGGCAACCGGCGCCGGCGCCTCTCCGCCGGCCCCCGCGCAGCCCACGACAGCGACCGCGAGCGCACTCGCGGCGAGGACGGCAGGGCGGAAGCGGATCATGAAGGATCTCCCCGAGCGGCGACGGCGGTGCCGAGAGCCTATGCTCGCGGCGATGACACTGTGCTGACCGCGTCCGATTTGCCAAGCCCCCCTTCCCTCCGCGGAGCCAAGCTGGTAGGAAGCTGCGCCCGCGGCAGCGGGCCGCGTTTCCCAAGAGCCAACACATGAAGATCAATGCCATCGACATCAAGCCTGGCAACGTGCTCGAGCATCAGGGCAAGCTCTGGATCGTGCTCAAGCGCGAGTTGATCCAGCCGGGCAAGGGTGGCTCCTTCGCGCAGGTGGAGATGCGCGACCTCAAGACCGGCACCAAGACCAACGAGCGCTACCGCACGCAGGAGACCGTGGAGCGCGTCCAGCTCGACGAGAAGGACATGCAGTTCCTGTTCCTGGAGGGCGACCACGCGACATTCATGGACACCGACACCTACGAGCAGATCATGGTCGACCGCTCGCTGATCGGCGATCCCGCGGACTTCCTCAAGGACAATATGATGGTGACCGTGCAGCTCTACGAGGGCACGCCAATGTCGGTGACGCTGCCGCAGACCGTGACCATGACCGTGGTGGAGGCCGACGCGGTGGTGCGCGGGCAGACCGCGTCCTCGTCCTACAAGCCCGGCAAGCTCGACAACGGCCGGCGCGTGATGCTCCCGCCGCACATCGAGGCCGGCACCCGCATCGTGGTGAACACCGGCGACGGATCCTACGTCGAGCGCGCCAAGGGCTGAGCGGCTCCGCCGAGATGGCCATCCGCTCCGCCCTGATCAACGTGATGACCGCCGCCGCGCTCAAGGCCGCGCGCGGCATGCTGCGCGATTTCGGCGAGGTCGAGCAGCTGCAGGTCTCCGTGAAGGGGCCCGGCGACTTCGTCACCCAAGCCGATCTCAAGGCCGAGCGGACCTTGCGCGCGGAGCTCGCGCGCGCGCGTCCCGGCTACGGCTTCCTGATGGAGGAGAGCGGCGCCACGCCCGGCACGGACGGCCGGCATCGCTGGATCGTCGACCCGCTCGACGGCACCACCAATTTCCTGCACGGGATTCCGCAGTTCTGCATCTCGATCGGCTTGGAGCGCGATGGCGAGATGATCGCCGGCGTGATCTACGAGCCGATCCGCGACGAGATGTTCTGGGGCGAGAAGGGCCAGGGCGCCTACGTCAACGATCGGCGCATCCGGGTCTCGGCCCGCCGGCAGCTCTCGGAATGCGTGATCGCGACGGGCATCCCGACCATCCGCGGCAGCACCGACCGCGCGCTCTATATCCGCACGCTCGCCGCCGTGATGGGCGCCACCGTGGGCATCCGCCGCTTCGGCGCCGCCGCCCTCGATCTCGCCTATGTCGCGGCGGGCCGCGTGGATGGGTTCTGGGAATTCGGGCTGCAGCCCTGGGACATGGCGGCGGGCATCCTGCTGATCCGCGAGGCCGGCGGCTATATCAGCGCTCTCCGCGACGGCAAGCACGATCTCTTGACCACCGGCGACGTGGTGGCTGCCAACGACCACCTGCACCTGCCGCTGACGGCGCTCCTCAAGGAGGCCATGAAGGCTGCGGGAAGCGCCTGATCGCGCGCGCGAAATCTCGCAGTAGCGGCGTGGCCCCGGGCGCGGTATTTTGGCCGCGAGCTGGGTGAGCGGGCAGCGGTCGCCCGTCTGGAAAAATTGGGGTTCTGGCATGGGTAGGTATTCGGCATCGGCCTCGCTGTGCGAAACCGCTTGGCGCGCGGCGATCCTGGCGGGCGCGCTGCTGGCGGTGCCGGTTGTGCCCGCCGCGGCGCAGACGACGACGCCCGACGTCGTGGTAAACGAGAGCGTCATCGACTCCCTGGGCCCGCCCCAGGCAGTGCCGAGCTTGCTCCGCTCCCCGAATTCAGGAACCGCGGCACCCCCGGAGCTTCGCCCGGTCACTCTGCATCCGCCGAAAGCGCAGGGAACCACCCAGGCGCAAAAGCCGAAGCCGGCGACGGAGCGGCAGACCGCATCGACGACCCCCGCACGATCGCACCGGATCGCCAAGGCAAAGCCGGTGCCGGCCGCGAAGGCCACGGCCGCGCTCTCGGCAACGCCACGCGTGAAGGCACCGAAGCAGACGGCCGCCAAACCGGCGGCCTCGCAACCCCTGCAACGCGCCTCGCTCGCCAGGACCGCGCCGCCGCAGACACCGTCCGGCCCGCCGCCCACGGCGGCACCACCGGCGCCGGCGCTGATCCCGCCCAGCGCGCCCGTTGCCAGCATCGTCCGGCGGCCGGGGACGGCGATAGCCGCCGCCGCACCGCCGCCCGCGTCGAGCCCGCCCGCGCCGGCCCAGACCGCCGCCGCCCCACCGCCCGCTCCCGCGCCACCGGCGCCGGCGGCGAGCCCCGCGCCCGATCCCGCTCCTGCAGCGGCGGCAGCGCCTGCCACGCCGAGCGCCGCTGCCGCGCCGCCCGCGCCATCCCCGCCGCCGCCCGCGACACAACTCGCCGCGACCACGCCCGCGGCGGGCGCGCGGCCCGCGGCGCCAACCGCACCGTCGCCGGCGGCGCAAGTCGCCGCGCTCTCTCCGCAAGCCGGGCTGCCCGCGCAGGTGATGTTCGCGCCGAACATCACCGACATGCCCGACCAGGCCAAGCTCACGCTGAGCAGTGTCGTCAAGGCGCTGAAGGCCGACGAGCAGCTCCGCGTCCAGCTGGTCGCCTATGCCAGCGGACCCGCGGACCAGGCAAGCCAGGCGCGGCGCCTCTCGCTCTCGCGTGCGATCGGCGTGCGCTCCTACCTGATCGAGCAGGGCATCAAGAGCGGGCGGATCGACGTGCGAGCACTCGGCAACCGCACGGATGTCGGCGGTCCACCCGACCGAGTCGACGTCGTGCCGGTCGATCGCTGATGGCCGCTGCTATCCGCTGCGGCCTCGCGCCGCCGTGACCCGGCCACAGCGCTACCTCGCGCGGATGGCCGTGTTCGTGGTGCTGGTCGCCGCGGTGGCGGCGCTGCTGGCACCGTCCTTGGTCGAATATTTCATGGGCAATCCCGGCGTCAACGGCGTCATCGTCGGCATCATGCTCGCGGGCGTGCTCTATATCTTCCGGCAGGTCTGGTTGCTCAACCCCGAGATCGCCTGGATCGAGCGCTTCCGCCGCAACCAGGCGGACCCCGCGCGGGTCCCGCGGCTGATCGCGCCGCTCGCCCGGCTGCTCCTCGAGCGCAAGTCCGGCCGCATCAGCCTGACCGCCGCCTCCATGCGCTCGCTGCTCGACGGCATCGGTACGCGGCTGGAGGAAACCCGCGAGACCGCGCGGTACCTGATCGGGCTCCTGGTCTTCTTAGGCTTGCTCGGCACGTTCTATGGCCTGCTGCGGACCGTGGGCGCGGTGGGCGACGTGCTGGGCGCGCTCGGCGCCGGAGGCACGGACCCGACGCGCGCCTTCAACGACCTGAAGCAGGGCCTGGAAGCGCCGTTGGGCGGCATGAGCACCGCCTTCAGCTCCTCGCTCTTCGGGCTCGCGGGCTCGCTGGTGCTGGGCTTCCTCGATCTGCAGGCGGGCCTCGCGCAGAACCGGTTCTATAACGACCTCGAGGAATGGCTCTCGGGGATCACCCGGATGACCGCGGGCAGCGGCGCGCTCGCCGAGGGCGGCGACGCGTCGGTACCCGCCTACATCCAGGCGCTGCTGGAGCAGACCGCCGACAGCCTCGACAATCTCCAGCGCATCCTGAGCCGCGGCGAGGAGAGCCGCATCGTCGCCAACACCAACGTGGTCTCGCTGACGGAGCGGCTGAGCCACCTCACCGACCACCTGCGCACCGAGCAGGGGCTGCTGCAGAAGCTCGCGGAGGGCCAGATGGATTTGAGGCCCGTGCTGCAGCGCCTGGCCGACAGCACCCAGAGTGCCTCGGCGCAGGACGAGGCCCGCGGGCACCTGCGCAACATCGAGTTGCACCTGGCGCGGCTCTACGAGGACGTCTCGCAGGGCCGCGGCATCGCGGTGCAGGAAATCCGCAACGAGATCCGTCTCCTCGCGCGCACCATCGCGGCGCTCGCCGAGGAGACGGAGCCGCGCTGAGCCATGGCACTTCCCGGCCGCCGCCAGCGCCGGCTCGGCATCGATATCTGGCCGGGCTTCGTCGACGCGCTCTCGCAGCTCCTCATCATTATCATCTTCGTGGTGCTGATCTTCACGGCGGCGCAGTTCTATCTGACCCGCGCGCTCTCCGGTAGCGAGTCGAGGGTGGATGAGCTGAGCCGGAAGATTTCGGAGCTTGCGAACCAGCTCAGCCTCGCGCAGAAGAACGAGAACGACCTGAGTGTCAGCCTCGCGCAGACTTCAAGAGAACTGCAGGCCTCAATCGCCGCGCGCGACCAGATGCAGGCGACCATCGCCGACCTCGCCGCGCGCGTCGACGAGAGCCGCTCCACCGCGCGCAACCAGCTCGAGGACAAGGACACGGCGCTGCGCCAGAAGGAAACCGCGCTCAGCACCTCGCAGAACCTGGTGGGCCTGCTCAACCAGCAGATCGCGGCGCTGCGCGAGCAGCTCTCGCGGCTCGCGGCGGCGCTCGATCTCTCCGAGCAGAAGACCAAGGACCAGGACGTGCAGATCGCCGATCTCGGCAAGCGCCTCAACGCGGCGCTCGCGAGCAAGGTGCAGGAGCTCGCGAGCTACCGCTCCGAGTTCTTCGGCCGGCTCCGCGAGATCCTCGGCGACCGGCCCGATATCCGCATCGTCGGTGACCGCTTCGTCTTCCAGTCGGAGGTGTTGTTCCAGCCGGGGAGCGCCGAGCTCGGACCCGAGGCGCGCCAGGAGCTCAATCTGCTTGGCGGTGCCCTCCGCGACATCGCCGCCAAGATCCCGGCCGAGATCCCCTGGGTGCTGCGCGTCGACGGCCATACCGACAAGCGGCCGATCAGCACGCTCCAGTTCCCCTCCAACTGGGAGCTCTCCACCGCGCGCGCCACGGCCGTGGTCAAGTCATTGATCGAGCAGGGAATTCCGCCGGAACGGCTGGCCGCCGCCGGGTTCGGCGAGTTCCAGCCGATCGATGCCGGCAGCAGCGACGACGCCTATCGCAAGAACCGGCGCATCGAGTTCAAGCTGACCGAGCGCTGAGAGCCGGTCCGCCGGAGTTGCGCCCGGGGACGGGCTTCGATATAAAGCCGCCTCTTTCGCGAAGGACCGGGCCCATGAAGGAAGGCATCCACCCCGACTACCATGAGATCACCGTGCTGATGACGGACGGCACCTCCTACAAGACCCGCTCCACCTACGGCAAGGCGGGCGACACGCTGCGGCTGGAGATCGACTCCAAGTCGCACCCGGCCTGGACCGGCGGCCAGCAGAAGCTGCTCGACACCGGCGGCCAGCTCGCCCGCTTCAACAAACGCTTCGGCAGCCTCGGCGGCAAGAAGACGTAGGCGCCGGCGCGCGCGCATCAACATCCTGCGTCCTTCGACTCGCCGCCCAAGCGCGGCGGCTCAGGATGAGGGGCGTTTCTTGTTTGTCCCAACACAGATCCCCTTCATCCTGAGCCGCGCCTGAAAGGCGCGAGTCGAAGGACGCACCCTCCAGCGAGGATCAATTCACCGATCGGCGCGCGAGCTCGTCGAGGCGGGCGACGCGTTCAGATAGGAGCGCGCCGCCTCGACCAGATCGAGCGCCTCGTCGTAGGTGCGGGTGAAAAAACCAGTCGGTTGCACGTCCAGCATGGGACCTCCCTCGGGCGGCCATCGCGCCCCTAATGTCCAGCATCGCCCGGAGGTTGCGGGCGAGTGCTGTGGCGAGTCGCCGCCCCTTGAAACCCATAGGTTAATTCCCATCTCTGCGCCGTCGGATGCCGCATCCCGCGGGTCCGGCGCTAACCATCCCGCGAGGCCCGGCCCATCTCGGGCGGGCATCCGGATGTCCCATGTTGCTCAACGGAGGATATGGTCCATGAATGCATTCGATTTCTCACCCCTGTTCCGCTCCACAATCGGCTTCGACCGGCTGATGCAGCTCGCCGACGCGGCGACCCAGACCGACGGCGGCTATCCGCCCTACAACATCGAGGTCACCGGCGATAACGCCTATCGCCTGACCATGGCGGTCGCCGGCTTCAAGCAAGAGGAGCTCGAGATCACCGCCAAGGAGGGCACGCTCGTCGTCTCCGGCAAGGCGAAGACCGAGGGCGAGCAGCCCCGCACGCTCTACCGCGGCATCGCGCGCCGCGCCTTCGAGCGCCGCTTCCAGCTCGCCGACTTCATCCAGGTGAAGAGCGCCAATCTGGAGAACGGGCTCCTCAACGTGGAGCTCGAGCGGGTGGTGCCCGAGGCGCTGAAGCCCCGCAAGATCGAGATCGGCGCCGCCAACGGCGTCAAGCCGATCGAGCAGAAGGCGGCCTGATCGCCCGAGTTCTGTAGGCTCGTTTCGAGAGACGGCCGGCTCCAGCCGGCCGTCTTTTTTTGTTGTGCGTCCTTCGACTCGCCGCCCAAGCGCGGCGGCTCAGGATGAGGGGATTTCTTCGGTCAAAAAATTTCACCTCGTCCTGAGCGCGCTCGCGCAAGCGAGCGTGTCGAAGGATCAGTGCTTGAGCCGGCCCACCGCGTTCGAGAGCAGCAGATAGAGCTTGCCGACGTCGGCGGTGACGAAGGTGGCGCCGAGCACATCCTGGTGGTCGACCTCGCGGGCTTGCGCGAGCAGCGTCTCGAACTGGTTCAGGTAGCGCAGCACGTAATCGCGGAAGTCCGGGTCCTGCTCGAACTTGCGCTTGATCGCGGGCGGGCCGTCGCGGTCCTGCATGCGCAGGAGCTGGCGGGTGAAGATCGCGCGGTCGCCGCCGTGGAAGCGCTTCCAGATCTGCTCGGGGATCTCCTCCTCGAGCACGCGGTTCAAATCGACCGCGATCGACTGCAGCGTCTCGATGATGAAGGTGGCGCCCTTGAGGAACGTGTCCTGCTGGCTCTCGATCGCGGCCTTGCGCACGCGCTCGGCCTGCTCCGCCGAATCGGCGGCGTTCTTGATCAGCTGATCGAACTGGGTCTGGAACAGGCCGGTGGCGTCGCGCGCGCGTGTCGCCGCCTCCTCGGCCGCAGAGGCGAGCGCGCTCGCCTGCCGGCGATAGAGCTCGCCGATGCCCTCGAGCCGCTCCACTGTCTTGTCGCTGGTGGCGTTCAATTCCTGGGTCTGCTCGCGCAGCGACGTGCGCACGTCCGAGATCCGCGCGTTGGCGTGCTCGGCCGCGCCCTGGAGGTCGCGCTGCTGGCGCCTCAAGGCCTCGTTCGCCTGGTCGCTGCGCAGCGCCACGGTCTCGCCCGCAGCGGCAAGCGCCATCGCCTGGTTGCGCGCCTGCTCGCTCAGCTCCTTGACCCGCGCGGTCAGGCTCTCGCTGGCGGAGGCGAGGTTGCCGACGCGGTCGCCGAACAGCGCGCCCGCCTCCTGGATGCCGGCGGCGGCGCGGTCCGCCGCCACGGCGACGTCCTGGATCTGCTGGCGGTAGACCGCGCTCGCGTCACGCAGCTTCGCGTTGGCGCCGTCGCTCGCGGCACCCACCTGCTGCGAGCGCTCTGAGAAGCGGTCGCCGAGCTCCGTGAGGCGCGCGACCGTGCGGTCGGCGTTCTCCTGGATATCCTGCGCGCGCTCGCGCAGCAGCTCGGCGATTTGCGTGAGCCGCTGCGAGGCGGCCTCGGTGGCGCCGCCGACCGCCCGGCTCTGCTCGGAGAGCAGCTGACTCACCTCCTCGGTGCGGCCGAGCGCCTGCTCGGTCGATTGCACGACCTCCGCGGCGCCGCCCTTCAGCATCTCGTTGAGCGCGGCGCCCATGGTGCCGAGCTGGTCCGAGATCGACCGGAGATCGCGCACCTGCTGCTGCATCACGATGGCGATGGCGTCGGTCTGGCTGAACGCGTCGGTGGCGGCGTCCTTGAGCTGGCGTGCCTGCTCGCGGAAGGTGTCGCCGACCGAGCTCGAGCGCTCCTCCGCTTGCTCGGAGGCGCGCGCGAGTTCCTGGATCTGCTGCTGCAGCGAGGAGCGGATCTCGCCGACCTGGGCCGCCACCGCCGCGCGCGCGGTGTTGAGGCGCCCGACCTGCTGGGTGAAGGCCTCCTGCATCTGCCCGACCTGGGCGGTGGCGCTGTCGGCGCCCTCCTTCACCTGCGTCATCTGCTGGGCCAGCGATTCGCCGATGGTCTGGATTTGCGAGCTCGCCTCGGCGGCGACACCCGCCAGCCGGTCCGCCTGAAGGTCGAAGCCGTCGCCCGCGCGCCGCACGCGCGCCACCGCCTGCTCGGCCACCGCCTGGATGTCCGTCGCCTGGCTGCGCAGGCTCGATGCCGCCTCAGTGACACGGCCCGCCACCGCCTCGGCGGCGGAGTTCAGGGATTCGCCGCTGTCGCGGAAACCGTCGGTCGCCTGGCGCACCGTGCTGATGCTGGTTTGCGCGGTGACGCTCAGGTCCTGGCTGCGCTGGCGGAGCTGCTCGCCCACGGCCTGGAGCCGCACGGCGACCTGCTCGCTGCTGGCGAAAAGCTCGCGCGCTTGCTGGCGCAATCCCTCGCCGACCTCCTCGACGCGGGCGCTCGCCTGCCGCGTGGTCTGCGCCACGTGATCGGCCTGTCCGGTCAAGCCGTCGTTCACTTCCCGGAAGCGCTGCAGCGCCTCGGCGGCCGTGTTCTTCAGCGTCAGCGCCTGGCGCGAGAGCACGGCCGCGAGCTGCTCCGTCTGGGCGCTCGCCTGCTCGCTGAAGCGCGAAAGCTCGCCGGTGAAGCTCCGGAAGGCGTGCGTCAGCACCTCGCTCTGCGCCGCGGCCTTGCCGCTGGCGAC
>DATMMM010000441.1:0-5640 GCA_035569735.1 Allostellaceae bacterium
AACCCGCTCTTGGCCAATGCCGCGATTCGCCGCTGGGCAAAGCGGCAGGGTGCGGCGCTTATCGACGGCGAGCCGGTCTTGCGGCTCGAGACCGCCGCGGCGGGGTTCCGCGCATGGGCGGCACGCGGAAACATTCGAGCCGGCCGCGTTGTTCTTGCCGCCGGCTATGGCAGCAAGGCGTTGGCGGCGCAGCTCGGGATCGACATGCCCGCGGAGCCCGAGCCGCTGCATATGAATATCACGGAGGCCACGGCGCCGTTCATCGGTCATCTCGTGCAGCATGCCGCCCGACGGATCACGTTGAAGCAGTTGAGCGGCGGCCAGGTCGTGATCGGCGGCGGCTGGCCTGCGGAGCCGACCGGGCCCGGCGGGATTCCCAGGACCACGCTCGCGAGCATGATCGGCAACGTCTCGCTGGCGCAGCACATCGCGCCGGCGATCGGCCCGCTGCGCGTGCTCCGGACCTGGGCCGGGCTCAACACGAACCTCGATGGTTGCGGCGTTCTCGGCCCCAGCACCGCGGCGCCCGGACTGTTCTATGCGATCCCCGGCAGCGCCGGCTACACGCTGGGTCCGATATCCGCCCGTCTCGTCGCGGATTGCGTGCTGGGCCGCGATCCCGGCGAGGAGATCGCGTCCTGCTCGCCGCACCGCTTCGCGAAGAGCTGACGGGTCAGCCCGCGCGGCCTCCGCTTGCCAGCGATCAGCCGATCATGTATCTCCCCGGCGCCACTGACTTCCTTTGCCCTGGCTTTCGACCGATATACAGAGGCAAGCCGGATAAAAGGAAGCAGTCTCAGCCGGGTCGCTGCCGTAGCTCAGTGGTAGAGCACGTCCTTGGTAAGGACGGGGTCGGTGGTTCAATCCCACTCGGCAGCACCAGCTCAAACCACGGAGGGCGGCCATCTTCGGGCCCCTCGTCGATGGCGGATCGCCCGAGCGGCCTGGGCCCAAGCACTACCGGTCTCGCAGATGAGATCAGTCGGGTTGCTTATAGTCGCACCCCATGGGAGACGTTGATTGATCAGGATTGCCGATTTCACCGAGCACCTCGATCGAGCCGAGGGCGACGACGAGGCGCGTCGAGAGTTTGACCGGATCTGCACGTGGTTGTTCGGCGCCACCCTCGACGACATTTCTGACGCCGACTACAAGCGGTTCGCGGCCCCGCAAGACCTCTGGCGCAAGATAACGGTCGAGCACTGTCGTGAGCTCGGCTACGACCTCATCATCCGCGACCGTGTGCCGGTGCGAGACTGGGAGAATTTCGCGAAGCTCATCGTCGCGAAGGCAGAGGGGCTGTTGCCGAAGAACCCGGCCGAACCCGGGAGCCGGGGCGGAGGACATCGCGGCAGATAACGCCGATGGCGTCATAAGGGATACGTGATCCTTGCCGTGGCTCTTCACCCCGCCGCCCGTCCGCGCGATGCTACGCGAGGTGGCACTCCTTCTGGACTCCGCACCATCCTGGACACGCTGACCACCAGGACGTGAAGGGGCTCGCCCGCTATCGGTCGACCGACATCAAGGTCATCCCCGCGCAAGAAAAAAGGCCGCGCGGATAACGCACGGCCTCGAGTTTCAGGGAGGAAAAGCCCGAAGGACTTACAGGACCCGCGCGACGGGCGTCGCGCTGTCCCGCACTATGCTTTTACCGCGAAGGAGTGAATGATTCCTTAACGCTCGGGACGCCCACGTGAGAAAAACACATGGGCCGTCGTTTTGCCTGGCTATCTCGCCCGGCCTGATCGCTCACGCGGCACCCAGCTGATCGAAGTAGTCGTTGACCGAGCGCAGGATGCTGCCCGCGAGCTTCTTCTGGTAGGCCGCCACGCGCAGCTGTTTTTCTTCTTCCTTGTTCGAGAGGCAGCCGAGCTCGACCAGGGCCGAGGGGATGTCGGGCGCCTTCAGCACGACGAAGCCCGCGGACCGATGGCTGTTGTTGAGCAGCCGGACATCGCGGCCGAGCTCCGCCACCAGCTTGCGCGCCAGCACGATCGACTGATTGTTGGTCTGGCGTCGCGCAAGATCGAGCAGGATGCTGCTGACCTCCGGTGTGTGGCGCGAGAGATCGATGCCGGCGATCAAATCCGCGCGGTTTTCGCGCTGGGCCAGCGCTGCGGCCTCGGCGTCCGAGGCGTGCTCCGAGAGCGTGAACACGGAGGCGCCGCGCACGCCAGAATCCGGGATCGCGTCGGCGTGCACCGAGAGGAAAAGATCGCCGCGCGCCGCGCGCGCCCGCGCCACCCGATCCTCGAGCGCGATGAACTCGTCGTCCCGCCGCGTCAGCACGACCTTATAGCGCCGCGTCGACTCCAAAAGGGCTGCGGCCAGCTCCGCGGTCGATAGCGTGATGTCCTTCTCGTAACTGCCGGTCACGCCGATGGCACCGGGATCGAGGCCGCCATGGCCGGGGTCGATCACCACGATGCGTTGGGGAGGCTGGGTCTTCGCGGTGGCGGCGCGCGCAAAGGTCCCGGGCCGCCACACCGCAACGGCCGAGCCCGCCGCGATACGCCCGATCCAGCCGAGGACGCCGCGCCTGCCGATCTTGCCCTGTCCGGTGCTCATCATCTCCTGGCACCTGCACCCTGCCGGCATCTGGAATCCAGTATCTTGCCGATGAGCATGCATGTCTTACAGGAGAATAATGCCATATCCCTTTGGCGAATCAAGACAATAGATTTCGGACGTTGAGGGCTCGACTGGCCGCATCCGCCGCTTAGTGCCTACGCCCGGGTATCGACGACCACGCGGCCGCGGGTCGAGCCTTTCAGGATCTCGCTGGCGAGCTCGGGCAGCTCGCTCAGGGGAACCACGGACGTCATGGCGTCGAGCTTGTCCATCGGCAAATCCCGCACGATGCGCGCCCAAGCGGCCTCACGGCGCGGCTTTGGGCACATCACGGAATCGATGCCGAGGAGGTTGACGCCCCGCAGCAGGAAGGGAAGCACGGTGGTCGGAAGGTCATTGCCGCCGGCAAGCCCGCAGGCCGCCGCGCTGGCGTTGTATTTGAGCTGGGTCAGCACGGTCGCGAGCGTCGTGCTGCCGACGGCGTCGATGGCGCCCGCCCAACGCTCGCTGTCGAGCGGGCGCGTGGGCGCTTGGGCCAGGCCCGCGCGGTCGACGATCGCCTGCGCGCCCAGGGCTTTGAGGTAGTCGTGCGTCTCCGCGCGGCCGGTCGACGCGACGACGGCGTGACCGAGCTTCGCCAGCAAGGCCACGCCGACGCTGCCGAGGCCCCCGGCGGCGCCCGTCACCAGGACCTCGCCGGCGCCGGGCTTGAGCCCGTGCTCCTCGAGCGCCATCACCGCGAGCATGGCCGTGAACCCCGCGGTGCCGACGGCCATGGCGCGCTTGGTCGTGAGGCCCTGCGGCAGGCGGACGAGCTGGCTCGCCTTCACCCGCGCCTTCTCGGCAAAGCCGCCCCAGTGCACCTCACCCACGCGCCAGCCCGTCAGCAGCACGGCGTCGCCGGGCTTGTACTCGGGCGTGGTCGAAAGGGAGACGCGGCCCGCAAAATCGACGCCGGGCACGTGCGGATATTTGCGAACCAGCCGGCCGAGGCCCTTGAGGATCAGCCCGTCCTTGTAGTTGAGCGTGGAGTACTCGACGTCGACGATCACTTCGCCGTCGGGAAGCGCGGTCTCCGGCAGGCGCTCGATCTGCGCGCTGACCTTGCCATCGGCCTCGCGCAGCACGAGGGCACGGAACTCGCTCATCTCAGCGGCTCGAGGATGCTGATGTAATTCGCGACCGCGGCGCCGCCCATGTTGAAGACGGCCGCGAGCTCGGCGTCCTTGACCTGGATGCCGCCTGCCTCGCCCATGAGCTGCATCGCCGCCAGCACATGCATTGAGACGCCGGTGGCGCCGATCGGATGGCCCTTGGATTTGAGGCCGCCCGACGGGTTGATCGGCAGTTTTCCAGTTTTCTCGGTCCAGCCTTCCACGATGGCGCGCGCACCCTCGCCTTTGGGCGTCAAGCCCATCGCCTCGTAGATCAGCAGCTCCGCCACGGTGAAACAGTCGTGCACCTCGGCGAAGCTGAGATCCGCGAGCTCGACCCCGCCCTTGGCGAGCGCGCGTTTCCAGGCGAGCTCCGGGCCCTCGAAGGCGACGATGTCGCGCTTGGAGAGCGGCAGGAAATCGTTCACGTGCTCGGTCGCGCGGAACACCACCGCCTTCTCGAGCGCCAGCGCCGTCTCGACATCGGCCAGGACCAGCGCCGCGGCACCATCGGAGACGAGCGAGCAGTCCGTGCGGCGCAGCGGACCCGCCACCAGCGGGTTCTTGTCGGAGACCGTGCGGCAGAAGTCGTAGCCCAGGTCCTTTTGCATCTGGGCCAGGGGATTGACCGCGCCGTTCTTATGGTTCTTGGCGGCGATGCGCGCGAGCGCGTCCGACTGGTCGCCGTAACGCTGAAAATACATCTGCGCGATGCGCCCGAAGACACCGGCGAAGCCGCCTTCGATGCCGGCCTCCTCCTTGAGATAGGACGCGCGGATCAATATGTCGCCGACCGCGGGACCCGTAACCTCGCTCATCTTCTCGACGCCGATCACCAGCACCTTGCGCGCGCGCTTTGCCTCGATCGAGTTCAGGCCCTGGTGGATCGCCGCCGAGCCCGTGGCGCAGGCGTTCTCGACCCGCGTCACCGGCTTGAAGCGGAGCGCCGGATCCGCCTGGAGTACCAGCGAGGACGGAAACTCCTGGCGGACGAAGCCCCCGTTCATGGTGCCGATGAAGATCTCGTCGATGTCCGCGGGCGCGAGCCCCGCGTCGCGGATCGCGTCGGTCGCGACTTTCACGACCAGGGACTCGATGTCCTCGTTCTCGTGCTTGCCGAACCGCGTGTGGGACCAGCCGACGATGCAAGCGGTCATGGGGGCCTCCGAAAGGTTTGGCTTAGATATAGTGTGCTTTTCGTTTATGCAGAAGCACCCCCTAACCCCGCCGGGGTGAAAGGGGTTGCTCCTATCCGCTTCGAGGACCCGACGCTTGAAAGAAAAAACCGTGACGCTGCGCCGGCCGGATGACTGGCATGCGCATTTCCGAGATGGCGCGATGCTGGCGGCGGTGCTGCCATTCACCGCGCGGCAGTTCGCCCGCGCCATCGTTATGCCGAACCTGGTGCCGCCGGTCACCACGGTTGCAGCGGCGGAGGCCTATCGTGCACGCATTCGCGCGGCCTTGCCCAAGAGGGCGCGCTTCACGCCGCTGATGACTTGCTATTTGACGGACGGCGCCGATCCCGCCGAGGTCGAGCGTGGCTACCGTGCCGGCGTGTTCGCGGCGGTGAAGCTCTATCCCGCGAAGGCCACTACGAACTCTGCCTTCGGCGTCACCGACATCGCGAAGACCTATCCTGTGCTGGAGCGCATGGCCGCTCTGGGCATGCCGCTGCTGATCCACGGCGAGGTGACGGACCCCGAGGTTGACGTGTTCGACCGCGAGGCCCAGTTCATCGAGCGCGTGCTGAAGCCGCTGATCGCATGCCATCCCAGCCTCAAGATCGTCCTCGAGCACATCACCACCAAGGAGGCGGTCGACTTCGTGAGCGGCGCCGGCGAAAACTTGGCGGCCACCATCACGGCCCACCATCTGATCATCAATCGCAACGCCATCTTCCAAGGCGGGC
>DATMMM010000442.1:0-12200 GCA_035569735.1 Allostellaceae bacterium
GTCCCAATTTGCCCAGGCCGGCACCAGGTTCGAATTCGCGATCAGCACGCGGGGCGCGTCGGGGTGCGTGCGGAAGATGCCGACGGGCTTGCCCGACTGCACCAGCAGCGTCTCGTCCGCCTCGAGCCCGCGCAGGCTCGCGACGATGCGGTCGAAGCACGCCCAGTCGCGCGCGGCGCGGCCGATGCCGCCGTAGACCACCAGCTCCTGCGGCTTCTCGGCGACCTCGGCGTCGAGGTTGTTCATGAGCATGCGCAGCGGAGCCTCGGTGAGCCAGCTCTTGGCGGAGATCGCGGTCCCGCGCGGCGCGCGCACCGCGCGCTGATTGGCGAATCTCGGGTCTACGGCCATCTCACCCTCCCGCTATTCTGCCTCGCAAGCATGCCGCCCGAGCGGACGGAGCGGAAGCGAATAAAGTTTCACCACAGAGACACGGAGAGCACAGAGAGGCTTTTCCTCCGTGTCCTCTGTGTCTCTGTGGTGATTTTTGCTTTTGGAATTCCGCTCGCCCGCGCTTGCCCGGGAAGCGTATGCTTCAAGCTCGATTCGCGCCTTCACCCACGGTGACCGTTATGAAGCGAGACTATGCCTACCCCGAGTTCGCGGACCCGATGGTGCGGCCGCGCTACCTGGGGATTGCCACGTTCATGCGCGCGCCCTTGGTCGAGGATCTCTCGTCGGTCGACATCGGTCTTGCGGGCATCCCCTTCGACGGCGGCGTCACCAATCGCCCCGGCGCGCGCCACGGCCCCCGCGAGATCCGCAACCAATCGAGCCTGATGCGCAAGGTGAACCAGGCGACCGGGATCAATCCCTATGCGCTCTGCCGGATCGGCGACGTCGGCGACGCCTGGGTGGAGAAGCCCTATGAGCTCACCGGCGCGCTCAACGAGATCGCCGAATTCTATAAGAGCCTCCATGCCGCGGGGGTGGTGCCGGTCTCCGCGGGCGGCGACCATTCCGTGACGCTGGCGGTGATGCGCGGGATCGCCAAGGACGGCCCCGTCGGCATGGTGCATTTCGACGCCCATTGCGACACCGGCGACGACTACCTGGGCTCGAAATTCCATCACGGAGCACCCTTCCGCCGCGCGGTGGAGGAAGGCCTGCTCGACCCCAAGCGCACGATCCAGATCGGCATCCGCGGGCCCGTGAACGATCCCGACATCTGGAAGTTCAGCCACGACAGCGGCATGCGCGTCGTCTACATGGAGGAGTTCTACGACCGCGGACCCAAATCCGTGATCGAGGAGGCCCGCGCCATCGTGGGCGACGGCCCCACCTATGTGAGCTTCGACGTGGACGGGCTCGATCCCGTCTTCGCGCCCGGCACCGGCACGCCCGAATGCGGCGGCATCACGGTGGTGGAGGCGCAGATCATGTTGCGCCGGCTCGCCGGGCTCAATCTCGTGGGCGGCGACGTCGTGGAGGTCGCGCCGCCCTTCGATCCCAGCGGCAACACCGCGATGGTCGGCGCCACGCTGATGTACGAGATCCTCTGCGTGGTCGCGGATTCGGTGGCGCGGCGGAAGCGGCGCTGAGCCTCACGCCTTCGGGCGATCGAGCGCGGGAGGATCGAGGGCGCGGGTGAGATAGTCCTGCATCTGCGGGTCGTAGGCTTGCCAGAGCGCGCGCAGCCGGGCGATCGGGCCGTCGTCGGCCCAATCGATGCGCAGATTGACGATCGACCAGGCCTGCTCATGCGCGACCAGCAGGCCCGCGGAGTGCACGGGCCCGTGCTCGCCGCCCGCCTCGAGACCCGCCTCGAGCGCCCGCAGCAGGCGCTCGGCCAAATGGATACCGGTCTCGGACTCGAAGCGCCGTGCCATGGCCACGGGCACCTCGGCGTTGGCAAGGATATTGCCGGCGGCGACGCAGTCGCGCCCGATTTTCGAAGCCGCGACGGGCGAGGCCTTGACGCCGGTGTAGTGACCGGTCCCGCCATGCATGTCGATCGCCGATAGTTGGCGATAGGCCCGATGCAAATTCTCCGCAGAGGCTTGCTCGACCGCGCGACCGGCTGGCGTGCCGGCCGCCATCAGGTCGAGGATGCGGGTGCCGAGCGCGGGATCGGTGATGTTCTGGGTCGCGACCGCGCCCACCTTGCCGCGCACCCAGACGCAGCGCCCGGTCACCGCGATGCTCGAGGTCGAGATCGCCATCCCCACCATGCCCGTGCGCTGGCAGCGCCCCACGATGGAGAAGGTCATGCCTCGTTCTCCGGGATGACAGCGTCCACGTCGATCTCCATCAGCAGCTCCGGCCGCGCGAGCGCGCTCACGATGAGGCCGGTCGAGCAGGGATGCACGCCCTTGAGCCATTTGCCCACGACCCGGTAGACCGGCTCGCGATAAGCGCGGTCGATCACGTAGATGTGGATCTTGCAGATGTGGTCGAGCTTGGCGCCCGCTTCCTCCAGCAGGATCTTGACGCAGGACATGGCGTGCTCGGCCTGCGCCGCGGGATCGCCCACACCCACGATCTTACCATCGAAGGTCATCGCGGTCTGGCCGCGCAGGAACACGTGATTGCCCGCGCGCACCGCCATCGCGAGGTCGATGCCGAGCTGCTGATCGGGATAGTAGTCGTTGGTGTTGAACTTACGGATGCGTTGATGCGCCACGATGCTTCCTCCTTCTTTACCCCTAGGCCGGCAGGCTCGACTCGAGCGCGACCCGGCCGTAGCCGCGGTCACAATAGACGAGCGGCCGCCCGCCGCCGCGCACGACGTTACGCACATCGCCGATCAGCACGTGGTGAGAGCCCCAGCGGACCTCGCGCGCGAGCCTGCAATCGAAGGCGACGAGCGCGCCCAAGAGCGCGGGCGCGCCGGACTCGAGCGGCAGCCACGAGGCGGCGCCGAACCGGTCGCCCTCCGGCGCCGGCGCGCGGCCGGCGAACAGCTCCGAGAGCGCCCGCTGCTCGTCGGAGAGCAGGTTGACGCAGAAGACGCCGCTCGCCACAACCGCCCGGGCGAGAGGGCTTCGCTGATTGATGCAGACCAGCAGCGCGGGCGGATCGGCGGAGACCGAGCAGACCGCGCTCACGGTGACGCCGGCCCAGCCCTCCGGCGTTCGCGTGGTGACGATCGAAACGCCCGAGGCCGCAAGCCGCATGCCGCCGATGAAGTCGTCGCGCAACATGAGCGCCCTCACAGGACCTTGTCGCTCAAGCCCGCCGCCTGCTTCACGAAGGCCAACGGTCCCTTGAAGTCGAAGTTCGTATAGACCGCGTTCAGGTGCGCGAAGGGCGGCGACTGCGCGAAGAGCTCGAAGGTCAAGCGGTGCCCCGCGTAGTCGGAATTGAGGAGATCGCGCGCGAAGGCGAGCAGGCGCCGGCGATCCTCGGCGCTCCAGGCTTCGTTCACCGAATAATATTTGTCGAGCCAGGGCTTGATGTCGGGATGCTCGAAGCTCGCATGGTCGGGCGTCACGCAGATCTGGCCGCCGCAGAGCTCGCGCGCCAGGTGCATCATCGCCGGGAGCCGCGAGCAGGCGTGCACGCGTCCAGTGAACAGCAGCGACTGGTTCGGCATCAGGAGGCCGGCCGAGCTGGGCTCGGCGCAGGCGATCGCCGCGCTCAGATGCGCATTGATGCCCTCGCGATAGCAGGCGAGCTCCGCGAGCTTCTCGCGCACCGCCTGCTGCTTGTCGAGGCCGGTCTGCCGCGCATTGAAGAGCGCGGCGCCGATCAGCATGTCCGCGATATAGAGGATGCGCTGCACGAAGGGGAAGGCCGAATACCGGTGCAGCGTCGCGCGGATGAAGCTTGCGGCCTTGGTGTGGCGATAGAACAGCACGTTCTCCCAGGGCACCAGCACGTCGTCGAACACGATGAGCGTGTCGACCTCGTCGAACCGGTTGGAGAGCGGATAATCGCGGGCGGGCGCGCGTCCCGCGAAGCCGGTGCGGCAAATGTGCTTCATGCCGGGCCAGCCCATCTCCGCCACGAAGCCCACCGCATAGTCCGAGAGCTTGTCGTCGCCCCAATTGGCGATGGTCGGCTTGACGAAGGCCTGGTTGGCATAAGCCGCGGCGGTCTCGTACTTGGCGCCGCGCACCACGATGCCGGCGTCGGTCTCGCGCACGACGTGGAGCAGCATGTCCGGGTCCTGCTCCTGCGGTCGTTTGGAGCGGTCGCCCTTGGGATCGGTGTTGGCGGAGACGTGGAAGGGATCCGCGCGCAGCGCCTTCTGGATGTGGCGCTCGACGTTGGCGGAGAACTTCGAATCGATCTCGTCGAGCACGGCCTTGCCGTCGTAGAGCGACCAGAGCTCACCGATGGTCTCGTCGCCGACGCGCACCACCACGCCACCGATCTCGTTGAGCTGCGCGTCGACATAGCGGCGCTTGTCGTGCCAGTCCTGTTGGGTCTTCGGCAGCTTGAGCGCGAGATTGCAGGGCTCGTTGCTGACAGGATCGATATAGGACATCGCCTCGCGGTGCTTCGCCTCATGCGCCATGTCATAGAGCCGCGCGCGCAGGTCGACGATCGGCTTGAAGGAGGGGTGCGTGGTCACGTCCTTGACCCGCTCGCCGTTGATCCAGACCTGGCGTCCGTCACGGATCGAGTCGCGGTATTGCTCGCCGGTACGCAGCATCGTGATCTCGCTTTCTTGGAACTCGGGGCGTGCGATTCAGTCTCGCTTGCGCCGCGGGATTGATAAAATATAATTACTTGAGGATCGGGATCGGAAAAATTGATCCGGTACACGCTGAAGCAGCTCGCCTACTTCGCCGCCGCCGCCGAGCGCGGCAGCGTGACGGAGGCCGCGCGCCTGCTCAACGTATCGCAGCCCTCGATCTCCACGGCGGTCGCCCATCTCGAGCGCGTGCTGGGCGCGCAGCTGTTTCTGCGCCATCACGCCCGCGGCCTCTCGCTGACCCCCGATGGCCGGCAGCTTCTGGCCGAGGCGCGCGAGCTGCTGGCGGCGGCGGAGGAGCTCGGCTCGGCGCTCCGCAGCGAAGGCGCCCGGCTCAAGGGCGAGCTCAGCCTCGGCTATTTCGTGACCTTCGCGCCCTATTACCTGCCGGGCCTGCTGCGCCGCTTCCGCGCGCTCCATCCGGACGTGGTCCTCCAGCTTCACGAAGGCGACATCGAGACGCTCCAGCGCGGGCTCGCCAGCGGCGGCATCGAGCTCGCCCTGGTCTACGATCTGGCCCTCGGACCCGAGCTGGTCTCGGAGCCGCTCGCCGCGCACAAGCCTTATGCGCTGCTCCCCGCGGGCCACCCGCTCGCCAAACGCCGGCGCGTGTCGCTCCGCACCCTCGCCAAGGAGCCTTTTGTGCTCCTGGATCTCCCCCACAGCCGCGAGTATTTCCGCGCCGTCTTCCTCGCCTACGGCCTCGAGCCCCAGGTGCGCTACACCACGCCCTCGCTGGAGATGGTGCGCGGCCTGGTGGCGAACGGCCATGGCGTCGGCCTCCTCAATATCCAGCCGAAGGGAGACCGCGCCTATGACGGGATGGCCCTTGCCTGCCGTCCGCTCGCCGAGGATTGTCCGCCGCTCCGGGTGGCGCTCGCGCGCCCCGCGCAAGCCCGGCCGAGCCGCGCGGCCCAGGCGCTGATCGCCTGCGCGCGCGACTATTTTGCGGAAGGCCGAGGGGTCAGCGCCTCGGCTTCAGAAAAGCGCCGAGCAGGTGCCGGGCGGCGCTGAGCGCGGTCTCCTCGCCCGCCGCCACCCGCGCCTCGATCCTCGCGAGCTCGGGCGCGATCTTGCGATCGGCCTTGAAGGCCTCCATCAGCCCCTCGCCGACCTCGCGCCAGAGTGCCGCACGGGCTTGGCTTGCCCGGCGACGCTCTCGCTCGCCCGAGGCCGTCATGGCGGCGCGGTGCCGCTCCACCAGCTCCCAGACCTCGGCGATGCCCTCGCCCGTGAGCGCCGAGACGGCGCGCACCTCGGTCGCCCAATTGGGCGAGCCCGGCCGCAGCAAGTGGAGGGCATGCCGATAGTCGGCGACGGCGCGCAGCGCCGCCGGCTGCAGATCGCCATCGGCCTTGTTGACGAGGATCAGGTCCGCGAGCTCGACGATGCCCTTCTTGAGGCCCTGCAGCTCGTCGCCGCCGCCGGGTGCCAACAGGAGCAGGAACATGTCGACCATGTCGGCGACCGCGGTCTCGGATTGTCCGACGCCGACGGTCTCGACAATCACCACGTCGAAGCCCGCGGCTTCCGCGAGCAGGATCGCCTCGCGCGTGCGCCGGGCAACGCCGCCCAGCGTCGTGCCGGCAGGCGACGGCCGGATGAAGCCGCGCGCGTCGCGCGCGAGCTCCGACATTCGCGTCTTGTCGCCCAGCAGCGAGCCGCCGCCGCGCTTGGAGGAGGGATCCACCGCGAGCACGGAGAGTTTGTGGCCGCGCTCGATCACCGCCAGGCCGAAGGCCTCGATGAAGGTCGATTTGCCGACGCCGGGCGCGCCGGATATGCCGAGCCGGACGGAGCGCTCGGCGGCACCCGCGCCGACACTCTCCAAGAGCCGCTCCGCCGCCTCGCGGTGGTCCGCCCGGGTCGATTCCACCAGCGTGATCGCGCGGGCGAGCGCGCGACGGTCGCCGCGGCGCAGCGCGGCGGCCAGAGCGGGCACATCGACGGCGCTCTCCCCCATCCGCCATCCCTAACACGGGTAACGGCCCGCGTAGAAGAAAACGCTTCAGTTCGGAGGACGCGGAGGTTTCGCCGAGGACGCGGAAGCAGGAGAAGCTTCGATTGCGCCTACCAGGTCTCGATCAGGTCGGCGACCAGGCGGTAGCGGTCGCTGTGCTCCATGTCGGCGACGTGGCAGCGGTGCCATTGCCGGTCCTGGGAGCGCAATGTGACGTAATCGTCGTCGATGTCGGTGACGGTGCTGGGACACCACCGGCCTTCTCCGATGGAGTAAACCTCCCAGAGCTGCCCCAATCTGACACTTGGCATTGGTTCCGGACCTCTGTGCTCCCTGCCCCAATTGGGTCACAGCGGCCGGTGACTCGCCAGCGCCAATGGATCAAATCCGCGCTATCTCCTTGCGCGCGTCAATCGTAGGGCGATGTTGTATCATCGCCCGCATGCCGCGGGAGGAGACGCGATGAGCAGCGCTGCCACGGCCGGTGGCCGAGCCCGGCGACTGCTCAGTCTGCTGCTTCTGCTGCTGGTCGGACTTCCACTGCTGGTGAGTGCTTGCGTGTTCGGTCGCGTGAACGGAGTTCCCTGGTATGAGGCGCGGCGCGACGCCACCGGCTTGGCGCCCGATCCCGCCACCACGCCGGAGGCCGTGATCCAGGTCTATTCCGCGCGCGCGGTGGCCTGGCGCGGCATCTTCGCCATGCACACCTGGATCGCGGTCAAGCCCTCGGGGGCGCCGCGCTTCACCCGCTACGAGGTGATGGGTTTCGGCGTCGCCGAGGGCGTGCCCGCCGTGCGGATCGACCGCACCGGCCCCGACAATTACTGGTTCGGTGCATTGCCCGAGATCCTGCTGGACCGGCGTGGTCCCAACGTCGACCCGATGATCGAGAAGATCCGCGCGGCGGTGGCGGCCTACCCCTATCCGCAGAGCTATCGCGCCTGGCCCGGCCCCAACAGCAATACTTTCACGGCCTTCATCGGCCGCGCCGTACCGGAGCTGCGCCTGGATCTGCCATCGAACGCCATCGGCAAGGATTATCTGCCGAACGGCTCGGTGTTCGCGGCGGCGCCCAGCGGCACCGGCTACCAGCTCTCGCTGTTCGGCCTCGCCGGCCTGCTCGCCGCCCGCGCCGAAGGGCTCGAGCTCAACCTGCTTGGCCTCACCTTCGGCCTCGACATCGCCTCGCCCGGCATCAAGCTCCCGGGCATCGGCCGGCTTGGCCTGCCCTCGGCGGCCACGCAAACGGCCGCGTTCTAGTCCCTCACGCGTAGACCAGGTGGATCTGGCTGGTGGCGAGCGAGACGCCCGCCAGCTCGACTTGCGAGCCGTTGCCGAGGGCGATGAAGGTGTTGCCTTGGGAGGCCGTCACCTGGATCTGGCTCGCGCTGAGGCCGTGAAGCACGATGCTGTCCTGTCCCGCCTGGAAGTCGGTGATGGTCGCGTGCGCGCCTGCCAGGAACTCGAAGACATCGCTGCCCCCGCCGCCGGTCAAGGTCAGACTGCCGGTGGACTTGTCGACGAAGTCGTCGTTGCCGGTGCCGGATTTGACGGTCGCCGAGGCTTGGCCATCGACGGTGATGGTGTTGCCAAGGTTCCCCGCGGTGATCGCCGCCGCCGTGTTGGAGGCGCCGAGGAAGCTGATGTGGTCTGCGCCGTCGCCGGCGGTAATCGTGGTCACGTTGTTCGTGGTCGCGTTGCTCTCGGCAACGACAGAGATGGTGTCGTCGCCGTTGCCGACGCTGATCGTGCCGCGCATGGCGTTGTTGACGGTGACGCTCGAATCGCCGTTGCCGAGGCTGATCTGCGCATCGACGAAATTGTTGACGGTGACGTTGGCGTTGACAGCCGATTTGACCGTAACGTCGTTGATGGCGCCCCAGGCGCCGTTGTTGGTGACCGTCAGGTTGTCGTTGGCGTCGGTGGTCGTGGTCACCGTCGCGGCGGGATCGACCCCGGTGATGCCGAGCTGGCTCGCGGTATAGGTGTTCGAGGTGCTCGGCGCCAGCGTCGGCACCGCGAAGCTCGAGGCGAGATTGGTCGGATCCGTCGCATTGCTGAACGTCACCGTCGGCGCCCCCGACGTCGCGGTCGGCGTCAGGCTATAGGCCCTGACGTAGTCGATCTTCATGTTGGCAAGCGCCCAATTGGTGCTGGCGTTGGGAGAGCCGGGCCAGCTGCCGCCCACCGCCAGGTTCATCAGCATGTACATCGGCTGGTTGTAGTCGGCGGGCGTCGGCGTCGAGAACATCTTCTGGCCGTCGACATAGAAGGTGAGGGTCTGCGGCGTCCACAGCACGCCGTAGGTGTGGTAGCCCGTGCTCGTGTTGCCGATGTTGTAATTGCTGCTGGAGTTGCCGGCGGTGTTGTCGTGGATCGTGCTGAAGATATTGGACGTCGGACTGCTGACCTGCTCGAAGACGTCGATCTCGGGCGGCCAGGAATTGTTCTCCGGCAGCAGCCAGAACGCGGGCCAGAGGCCCTGTCCGCCGCCCGGCAACTGCGCGCGCATCTCGAAGTAGCCGTAGGTCTGCGAGAATGAGGTCTGCGTGTTCAGCTGCCCCGAGACGTAGGGCATGTTGCTGAGGTATTGGAGATCCTGCGTCGGCGTCGGCGAGGCCGTGATGGTCAGCACGCCGTTCTGAACGGAAAAGGGATTGAGCCCCAGAGGTGAGCCGGAGCTGCCGGCAAAGCTGGGATCGACGTAGACTTGCTGCTCGCCGTTTCCGCTGAGCGAGCGCACGCCCCAGCCGCTGAAGTAGGTGGTCCAGGTTCCGCCCGCCGTGGACGCCGTCCCCATGTTGAGGCTGAGCGAGTTGAACTCGTCGTCGAAGGTGAGGTGCAGCCCCGCGGGCGTGAAGAGCGTGTGCACGTTCCCGGCGTTGAGGTTCGAGAGCTGCTGGTTCTGCAGCATCACGATCTGCCCGCCGCCCACGCTGATCTCGACGTTGGAGCCCACTTGCGCCATCGCGGCCTGCGCCGCGGCGAAGCTCTGGAAGCCGAACTGGCTGAGGTCGAGCATGTCCGTGGCAGCGCCGGAGGTCTTGAATCCCTCGATCCAGGTCGTGGTGCCGGCGTCCTTGGTGACTACGTAGGTGTCGGCGCCCGTGCCCGCGACCAGAATGTCGTTGCCGCCGCCCGTGGTGAGCGTGTCGGCGCCCGCATTGCCGGTGATGATGTTATTGCCGGAATTTCCGGTCGCGTAGGCGTTGTTGCTGCCCTCGAGGGTGAGATTGCTGATGCCGCTCGGCAGCGTAAATCCGCTGCCCCAGGTCAACACCGTGTCGGTGCCGCCGCCGCCCGCGATCACCGTATTGGGATCGTAGGCGATGAAGGTGTCGTCGCCCGGGCCGCCCACCAGCGTCACGCCCAACGCATTGGCCGACAGCTGGTTGTTCTTGGTGGGATCGCCGGTGAGCGTCGCGCCCGGGGTCCAGGTCGAGAGCCAATTGTTCGGCGCACCGCTCACCGGCAGGCTTGGCGGCGCGGTTGGGTAGGTCGGCAACCCTCGGAAATTGCTGGCCGTGAAACTCGAAAGCTGCTTGCCCTGAACCATGACGAGCTCGCCGTTGCCCAGATTGAGCGCGACGTTGGTGCCCGACTGCACCATCGCGGCCTGCACCGCGGCGAAGCTGATGAAGCCATAGCCCGTGAGATCGATCTTGTCGGAAGTAGTTTTGAAGTTCTCGATCCAAGTCGTGGTGTTCGCCTGGGGGGTGACGACGTAGGTATCGGGCCCGGTACCCCCCTTGAGGATGTCGTTGCCGCCACCCGTCACCAGCACGTCCGTGCCGGCGTTGCCAATAATGATGTTGTTGCCGGAATTCCCGGTGGCGGTGGCGTTCGCGCTGCCTAAGAGATAGAGATTGTCGATGCCGTTCGGCAGCGTGTAGCTGCCCGCGACCTCCACCGTATCGACCCCGCCCTTCCAGACCACCACGTCGGAGGGGTCATTGAGGATGAAAATGTCGCTGAGAGTGCCGCCGACCAGCGTCACGTTCCCCGCTTTCGCGGTCAGCTGATTGTACCTCAGAGATTTGCCCGTCAGCGTGGCGCCGGGCGTCGAGGTGGAGGCAAAGTAGTTCGGCGTTTTGCTGACGGGCAGGCTGGGCGGAGAGCTCGGATAGGTTGTCATCGGTCACACTCGGCTGTGAGGTCGGTCGGTTCGTCGCAGCGGTTTTTCGCGATGGATTTCGGAAGCCATGAGACGATCGGCCGTCGCCGCCGACCGCGGCATGGGCCGCTGCGGCCTGGAAAGCCCGGACGGGCCGAGCCCGTCGGCCGCCGGAAATTCAGCTGAGATCACCACCAAACCCCTGCTCGCGATGTCGGCAGCCCGAGCCGCCCGCTCACCGCCCCCTCAATCCTCGTCGAACAAGGGGAGGGTAAGGATTAGCTGGTTAAAAGCGGGTAAATTCCCAAGCGGAAAACAGGATTCGGCGCCGCGATCGAAGGGGAAACCCGGAAAATACCAATATTTGTCTTGCGACCCTTGAGCGCCGCAAGGGAACGGATCCAGAGCCAATGCGACCGCTAGCGATGATCACTCAATGAGCGGGGCTTCGCCGGTTGCTCCCCGCCCAGACGGAAAGACCCGAGCTCGACCTCATCGGTCTTACTCGGGTCCTTCGTCGCCCCACTCGGCCTCGAGCTGCCGGGGATCGGGGGGCTCGGCCTTGCTTTGCCGCCCCGATCAGCCCGCCCGAACCGGCGCGCTCGAGCGAGTGGGCCTTATGCGTAGGTCATGTGGATCTGGTTCGCGGTGAGCGAGACCCCAGCCAGCTCGACTTGCGAGTTGTTGCCCAGGTTGATGAACGTATTCCCCCGGGAATCCGTGACCTGGATCTGGCTCGAGGTGAGGCCGTGAAGCACGATGCTGTCCTGCCCCGCCTGGAAGTCAGTAACGGTCGCATGGGCGCCCGCGACGAACTCGAAGATGTCGCTGCCACCGCCTCCGGTCAACGTCAGGCTGCCGGTGGACTTGTCGACGAAGTCGTCGTTGCCGGTGCCGGACTTGACGGTGGCCGAGGCCTGACCACCCACCGTGATGGTGTTGCCGAGGTTCCCCGCGTTGATCGCTGCTTTGGTGTTCGACGCTCCCGTGAAGCTGATCTGGTCGGAGCCATTGCCGGCATTGATCGTGGTCGTGTCGTTTTTGTTCGAGTTGCTCGTCGCATTAACGGAGATGGTGCTGTTGCCGTCTCCGACCGTGATGGTGCCACGCATCATGTTGTTGGCCGTGACCATGGAGCCGCCATTGCCCAGGCTGATCTGCGCGTCGACGAAGTTGTTGACGTTGACGTCGCCGTTGGTCGGCGAGTTGATCGTAACGTCCTTGATCCCGCCCCAGGTGCCATTGTTGGTCACCGTGAGGTCGTTGTTCAGGTCGTCGGCAACGGTGACTGTGACCCCCGAGGCGACACCGGAAATCCCGAGCTGGCCCGCGGTATAGGTGGCCGATGTACCCGGAGTGAGCGTGGACACTGAGAAGCTCGAGCTCAGATTGGTGGGATCGTTGGCGTTGCTCAAGATCGCGTGCGGTTCCGCCAGCGAGCCTGTGGTCACCGTTCCGGAGGTCGAGCCGCCGGTGGAACCCGT
>DATMMM010000443.1:0-36683 GCA_035569735.1 Allostellaceae bacterium
ATCGGCATTGCGGCGAACCGACATTCTTCTCTGGACGCCGGTTACGGGCTTCGCGCTGAAGCTCGTCCTGAATTACATTCTCATTTCCGTCATGGGCCTGCCCGGCATAGGTTTGTCTACCACTCTCTGTTATGCCGCGACGGCGACGATCGCTCTTATCCTCTGCCGTCGCGCGCTGACAAAGGCCCACGAGCGAGAAACTCGATAAACGCGATTGGGAGAGCCTGTGGCAGCCGGCAGCGGTGCCGCGCCGAGTCTTTTCCAAGCAGGACACGTTGCGCGATCACTCCTATCACCATATGCACCGGTATTTCGACGAGATCATACGTCCGGTTGCTGTGCCGGGCGCCCGCCTCATGGCGTTCGGCTGCACTCAATCGAACTGGCTGTCGGGCGATCTACGAGATTCACGTCGTCATGGACAAGGCTGCGCTCGCTGACGCGCATCGCCGCGCCGGCCTCCATCCCGTCGATGCCAGATACCTGGTGTGCTCGAACTTCGGAGTCGTTGCGATTGACCCGTCCTCGCCTGCGAGAGTGAAGCGCGGGCTTCGTCTGGCGCTGATTGGGGCTCTCGGCATGGCTGTGGTTTATTGATCGTCATATCGCCACTGTTGTCGAGACTCGGACGCTCTCGCCCTATGTGATCTGCACGGCGCGCAATCCGTCCTCATGACCGCGGAACCAGCCGAAAACCGGGACCCTCTGCCAATCATAGGTGTGCAGCGCGGTTCCCGATCCACCGCCGCGATTTGCCGAGAGACGCGGGCTCTTTTGTTGCCTCCGCCACGCCGAAGGAGGAGGATCGCTTTCCCTCATCGCATCGCGCGGGAGGAGGCGGGCGGGACAAGACCGCATAGGGAGGCGGCCCATGAGTGGCGTTAAGCTGATCGCTCCGGAACAGCGCAAGTTCGAGCAGATCGGCGGCGACGCCGGTGACATCCGGATTGGACGCGACGTCGCCGGCGACATCAGCAAGACCTTCGGTGCGGGAATAGCCGTCTTCGAGAACTGCTCCATGGAGTGGACGGTGCTCTATGACGAATATTTCTATTGCCTCGAAGGCACTCTCACCATCCGGACCAGGGAGGGCACGTTCGTTATGCGGCCGGGCTACGGACTGTGGCTGCCGAAAGGCACCTGGCTCGTCTATGAGGCCAAGGAGCGCGCCAAGGTCGTCTTCTCCATCTACCCCGTCGATTGGCGCGAGCGCCAGTCGCAAACCTGAGAGGTGCTGCCGTGAGGAGTTCATCGCGCTCGGATTTGCCGGGCACGGCCGCCAAGGATGTGTCCGCCGTTGCGCACAAGACCCCGGTCGTCGCCATCACCGACACGGCAGCGACTCTCGATATGGCGCGCTTGCGCGGCTACCGCTTGGCCCGGCTCCGCGAGCAGCTCAAGAAGCACGATTGTGCGGGGTGCCTGCTGATCGACCCCATCAACATTCGCTATGCCACCGGCAGCCGGAACTACGGCATGTTCCAGTCGCATACGCCCGGCCGGTACCTTTTCGTGGCGGCGGAAGGACCGGTCGTGCTGTTCGACGCCGTGGCATGCCATGAGGTCGCGCGCGGTCTCGAGACGATCACCGAGCTGCGCCCGGCCGTCCCCTTCAGCTTTTTCTTCAGCGGGCCGCGGCTGGCCGAGAGCATCGAGGGCTGGGCCGCGGAGCTCGCCTCGCTCTCCCGCGGGTCGGCGGGGGGCAATAAGCGCCTTGCGGTCGATCGCTGCGATGTGATGTGCGCTTCGGCGCTGACCCGCCACGGACTGGAGCTCGTGGATGCCCAAGGTCCGGTCGAGCGCGCTCGCTCGATAAAATCCGCCGAAGAGATTCTCTGCATGAATTACTCGCTCGCGGTCGCGGATATCGCGATGGCGCGCATGCGCGAGGCGCTCAAGCCCGGCCTCACGGAAAACGAGCTCTTTGCGATCCTCTACCACACCAACATCGCGATGGGCGGAGAGTGGATCGACGCGCGCATGCTCACGTCGGGCGATCGCACGAATCCCTGGCTGCAGGAAAGCAGCGAGCGCCGGATTCGTCCGGGCGAGCTGGTGGCGTTCGACGCCGACATGGTCGGCCCCTTCGGCTATTGCTCGGACGTCTCGCGCACGTTCTTCTGCGGCCCGGGCCGGCCGTCCGACGCCCAGCGGCACCTCTACAAGCTCGCCTACGAGGAAATCCAGCACAACATGGCGCTGGTCAAAGCAGGCGTCGGATTCAGGGAGCTCGCCGAGAAGGCTTACCGACAGGCGGACGAATATGTGCCGAACCGCTACATGCTGCTCGCCCACGGCATCGGCCTTTGCGACGAATATCCGTCCATCTACTATCGGCAGGATGTCGACAAATACGGCTTCGACGGCGTCCTCGAGGAGAACATGACGATCTGCATCGAAAGCTACGTCGGCGCGGTGGGCGGCAGGGAAGGAGTCAAGCTCGAGCATCAGGTCCTCGTGACCGCGAAAGGCTGCGAGCTGCTCTCGAAATTTCCATTCGAGGACGAGCTGCTGCGCTGATTGTCGCCGGCGAGAGCAACGAGGAGGGACTGGGAGTGGCGCGCGAATGTGATTTTCTCATCGTCGGCAGCGGCATAGCGGGCGCTTCCGCGGCTTATCACTTGGCGGACCGCGGCTCGGTGCTGCTGTTGGAGCGAGAGAGCCAACCCGGATATCATTCGACCGGCCGCTCGGCCGCCGTCTTCGCCGAGAGCTATGGGCCCCGCCTCATGCGAGCCGTGACGGTCGCGAGCGGTCCGTTCCTGCGCAATCCGCCGGAGGGCTTCTCGGACGTGCCGCTCATGCACCCCCGCGGCGCCCTCTTCATCGCGCGGCAAGACCAGCGAACGCTCCTCGAGGAGCTCGTCAAGGAGCTCAGCGAGCTTTCGGACGATCTCCAGCTCATCGGAGCCGAGGAGGCCTTGACGCTTTGCCCCGTGCTAAAGCGCGACTACGTCGCGCTGGCCGCGCGGGATCCGACGGTGATGGATATGGATGTGAACGCCATCCATCAAGGCTACCTGCGCGGCGCGCGGAGCAAAGGCGCGGAGGTCGTCACCAACGCCGAAGTGACCGCGCTCGAGCGCCACGGCGGGGTTTGGCAAAGCAGAACCAAGGCGGGAGATTTCCGGGCGCCCATCGTGATCAACGCCGCCGGCGCCTGGGCGGATGTCGTCGCCGGGCTGGCGGGAGCCCGCAAGATCGGGCTGCAGCCGAAGCGCCGAACGGTGATCGTCTTCGATGCGCCTGCCCGAACGGAAATGAGCCGGTTCCCGATCGCGGCCGATTGCAGCGAGCAGTTCTACTTCAAGCCGGAGTCGGGCCGGGTGCTCGCCTCGCCCGCCGACGAGACGCCGGTCGAGCCGCAGGACGTACAGCCGGAGGAATTGGACGTGGCCCTGGTCGTGGACCGCGTCGAGCGCGCGTCCACCCTCAAGGTCGAACGGATCTTCCGGCGTTGGGCCGGGCTCAGGAGCTTCGTCGCCGATAAGAATCCGGTGGTGGGCTTCGCGCCCGACGCCCCGGGTTTCTTCTGGCTCGCCGGACAAGGCGGCTACGGAATTCAAACCTCCTACGCCATGGGTCTGACGGCGGCCTCGCTCGCGACGGGCAAGGGCCTGCCCGAGTCGGTCAAGAAATTCGGCCTGAGTGAAACCGATCTCGGACCCGCGAGGCTATGGCGCTAGCCCATCGTCCGCGCTGTCGCGCGATGCGCCCTGTCGAAGTGCGAGTTACATTTCGCACTCACTTCCCCTCCGGTGAAGTGAAAGCGCCATGGCCTATGATTATGTGATTGTCGGCGGTGGCTCCGCCGGCTGCGTCCTCGCCAATCGCCTATCTGCCGATCCCCGCGCGAGCGTCGTGCTGCTGGAAGCGGGTGTGGACACTCTCCCCGAGCACATCTCGGACGAGATCTACACCTTGCCCTTCTTGCCGCATTATTTCCAGGACGACTACTACTGGACCGACATCCAGGCCTATATGGATCCCATCGGCAACCGGGCTCCTTCGGAGATTGCAGCGCTCATGCGGCCGCGGCGCTACGAGCAGGCGCGGGTCATGGGCGGCGGCTCCACGGTGAACGGCCAGATCGCGATCCGGGGCCTGCCATCCGATTACGACGAGTGGGAGGCGCTGGGCGCCACCGGCTGGTCTTTTCGGGATTGCCTGCCTTTTCTGCGCAAGCTCGAGCGCGATCTCGATTTCGACGGACCCTATCACGGCAAGGACGGGCCGATCCCGATCCATCGCACGTTTCCCGATAATTGGGGCGGACTGTCTCTCGCGTTCCGAAAGACCTTCGCCAAGAAGGGCATCCCCTATTTCGACGATTGCCATGCCGAGTTCGGCGACGGCTGCTTCCCGTTTCCCAAGAACAACGTCTACGGCCATCGCGTCTCCGCCGCCTTGGCCTATCTCGATGGCGCGACGCGGCAGCGCAAGAACCTGCGGATCCTGCCGAAGAGCCTGGTCGAGCGCATCGAGTTCGATGGAAAGCGCGCCGTCGCCGTGCAGGTCTCGCGGGGCGGCAAGCGCGAGCGGATCGAGGGGCGCGAGATCATCGTCTCCAGCGGCGCGCTCCATTCCCCGGCACTCCTCATGCGCTCCGGCATTGGTCCGCAGGCGCATCTGCGCGAGCACGGGATCGCCGTAGTCGCGGACCGCCAGGGCGTCGGGTCGAATTTGCAAGAGCATCCCTTGGTCGGCATCGGTCTCCACATCAAGCCCGAGGGGCGGCTGCCGGCCAGCCTGCGCAACAATTTCCTGCTCTGCATGCGCTTCAGCTCGCATTATCCCGATTGCCCGCCACAGGACATGAAGCTCTCTGTCTCGAACCGCTTCGCCTGGACCAAGGTCGGGTTTCAGCTGGGCACCATCCAGTTCGGACCCAACAAGGCCTTCTCGCGCGGCTTCGTGCGATTGCAAGGCAAGGATCCGCGCCAGGAGCCGCTGATCGCGTTCAACCTGCTGTCGGATCCGCGCGATCTCCAGCGCACCGTCGATGCGGTGCGCTTCGTCCATGAGGTGCTCAACACCTCGCCCGCCAAAGACATGATCTATTTTGCCTTCCCGGGCATTTACGCGGAGATGCAGCGCAATCTGACCACCCAGTCGCGGCGCAACAAACTCCTGAGCGATGCCGCGGCCTGGCTCCTCGACCTCGGCGGTCCCGCGCGCGATTTCGTCATGCGCAACTTCATCGTCACGGCGAAACACGGACTGGACGAGGTCGTGCGCGACGAGCGATTGTTGGTGGAATGGATACGCCTCGGCGTGCAAGGCGATTGGCACGCCTGCGGCACCTGCAAGATGGGCGCGCCCACGGACCCAATGGCGGTGGTCGGGCCCGATGCGCGGGTGGTCGGCGTCGAGAATTTGCGCGTTGCCGACGCCTCGATCATGCCGACGGTACCCTGCGCCAATACGAACATCTCCACCATCATGATCGGCGAGAAGGTGGCGGACGCGATCCTGCGCGACCGCCAGGCTTGAGGAAATCCGGATGAATGAGACAAAAAAGCGGGCCGTCACCGTCATCGGTGCCGGCATCGTCGGCACCGTCTGCGCCAACTACCTCCTGCGCGACGGCCATAATGTGACCCTGGTCGACCGTCTGGGACCGGGCGAGGCGACGTCGTTCGGCAATACCGGTGGCATCAGCCCGGCCTCGGTGGTCCCGATCGCCTACCCCGGAATGGCCAGGGACATTCCGAAATGGCTGCTCGATCCCAATGGGCCACTCTATCTCCATTGGTCCTACCTGCCGCAGGTCTTGCCGTGGCTCATCAAGTTCCTGCGCGCGGGACGGCGCGACCGCGTGGAGCGCATCTCGAAGGCGCTGGCGAGCCTCAACATGCCGACCTTCGAGGCCTATCGCCCGTTGCTCAAGGACGCGGGGCTAGAGCATCTTTTTCACCAGACCGGGCAGCTCTTCGTCTATCGAAGCAAAGAGGGGCTCGCGCACGATCAGTTCGGCATCGACCTGAAACGCGCGACCGGACTGCGCGTCGATATTCTCAATGCCGACGAGATCCGCCAGCTCGAGCCGTCGCTGGCGCCGATCTTCTCCGCGGCTCACTTCATCAGCGATCACGGCCATTGCAAGAATCCGTTCGGGTTGGTGCAGGGCCTCGCGGAGAATTTCGTGCGCCGGGGCGGCACTTTGCTGCGCGACGAGGTCCTGGGCTTCGAAATGGGCCCAGTGGGCCCGAGCGCGATCCTGACCTGCGGCGGCCGGCACGCTCTCGACCTCACCGTGATAGCGGCCGGCGTCTGGTCGAACGCGCTCACGAAACAGCTCGGCTATGACGTGCCGATCGAGACCCATCGCGGCTACCATGTGACCCTGCCCGATCCCGGCGTGATGCCGCGGATCATGGTCCTGCCGATGGACTACAAGATCGCGATCACGCCCATGGAGATGGGGCTCCGATTGGCCGGCACGGTCGAGCTCGCCGCCATCGACGCGCCGCCTAATTACGCGCGCGCTCGAAACCTGCTGCGCATCGGCCGCGAGATTTTTCCGAGCCTCAATACCGAGGGCTACACCCATTGGATGGGCAACCGCCCGTGTTTCCCGGACAGCCTTCCGGTTCTGGGCGCGGTGCCGGGCGTGCCCAAGACCTACGTGGCGTTCGGTCACGGTCATCAAGGGCTGCTCGGCGCCTCACAGACCGGCAAGGTCATGGCCGAGCTCATCGGTGGCCGACCGCTGTCCATGGATTTGACGCCGTTCCGCATCGACCGCTTCTCGCGCGCATAGCGCCACGACCTGCCGGGTCGCGGCTTGACGATCGACAGCCAGAGGCCATAGCTTTTTTTCAGATATCGGTTCGCCATTCCGGAAATCGGTACGCAATGAGATCGGGGGCTCGATCATGCGCGACCCGCGCTTCGATATTCTGTTCGAGCCCGTTCGGATCGGTCCGGTCGTCGCCAAGAACCGCTTCTACCAGCCGCCACACTGCAACGGCATGGGAAGTTGGCGCCCGCAGGCTCACGCGGCCATGCGCGGGGTCAAGGCCGAGGGCGGCTGGGCTGTGGTCAATTCCGAGCATTGCTCGATCCATCCGACCTCGGACGTGGTCCCGGAGGTGCTGCACGCGCTCTGGGACGACGCGGACATCCCCAATCTCGCGCTCATGTGCGAGGCGGTTCACGCCCATGGCGCGCTCGCCGGGGTCCAGCTCGCCTACGCCGCCTACTACAACTCGAACCGCTACAGCCGCGAGGTGCCGATGGGGCCGGTGGCGCGGCCGGTCGACAGCTATTACCCCGTCCAGGTGCGCCAGATGGACAAGGCCGACATCCGCAACCTCAGGCGCTGGTGGGGCGATGCGGCGCGGCGAGCGCGCAAGGCTGGGTTCGACATCGTCAACGTCGATGCGAATTTCTCGACCGCCGCCTTTCAGTTCCTCTCGCCGCGCAATACGCGGACCGACGAATACGGCGGCTCGCTCGAGAACCGTGTCCGCCTCCTGCGCGAGCTTATCGAGGTGACCCAGGAGGCGGTGCAGGGCGCCTGCGCGGTCAGCGTCCGCGTGATCATCGACGAGATGTGCGGCCCGCGCGGGCTCCAGGCGCACCAGGACGGGATCGCCGCGGTCGCGCTCCTGGGCGACCTGCCGGATCTCTGGGACATCGTGGTCGGCACCTGGGCCGACGATTCTCCGACCTCGCGCTTCGCGCCCGAGAATGCCCACGAGCCGTTCCTCAAGGGCATCAAGGCCGTGACCAAGCGGCCCGTGGTGGGGGTTGGGCGCTTCACCTCGCCCGACACCATGGCCTCGCTGGTCCGCCGCGGCATCCTCGACATGATCGGTGCCACCCGACCATCGATCGCCGATCCCTTCCTGCCCAAGAAGATCGAGGAGGGGCGGGAGGACGATATCCGCGAGTGCATCGGGTGTAACATCTGCGCCTCCAGCCATTTCCAGATGACGAACCTGCGCTGCACCCAGAACCCCACGATGGGCGAGGAATGGCGCAAGGGATGGCATCCCGAGCGCGTTCCGCCGAAAGCGTCGGAGGATTCGGTGCTGATCGTGGGCGCGGGACCGGCCGGGCTCGAATGCGCGCGGGCCCTGGGCCAGCGCGGCTATCGCGTCACGCTCGCCGAGCGCGGCAAGCAGCTCGGCGGCCGCGTCACCCACGAGGCGGGCCTGCCGGGTCTGCGCGAATGGCTTCGCGTGCGCGACTGGCGCGTGGGTCAGCTCCGCAAGCTCCTCAATGTCGAAATCTATAGGGAGAGCGATGTCACGCCCGAGACGGTGCTCGAGCTCGGCCCGAGCCACGTCGTGCTCGCCACCGGCGCTCGCTGGCGCGCCGACGGGGTCGGCCGCGCGACGCACCTGCCGGTGCCGGTCGAGGCGGGCGTGGCCGTCTTCACGCCGGACGATGTCATGGACGGGCGGACGATTCCCGGGCCGGTCTTGGTGCTCGACGACGATCATTATTATATGGGCAGCCTGGTCGCCGAGACGCTGGCGCGGGCAGGTGCCGCCGTCACGCTGGTCACCCCTGCGCCCGAAGTCGCCGCCTTCACGGAATCGACGCTCGAGCTTCGCCGCATCGCGCAACGTCTGGACGCGCTCAAGGTGCGCATGGTCACGCATCATATGCTGGCTCGCGCCGGCGCGGGCGAGGCGCAGCTTCTGCACGTTCACACGAACCGGTCGATGGGCCTTGCGGCCTCCGCGATCGTCATGGTAACCGCCCGTTTGCCGGAGGACCGGCTCTATCGCGCGCTGGAGGCGATGCCGGACCGGCTTGCCGATGCCGGCATCAAATCGGTGACGCGCATCGGCGATTGCTTGGCACCCGGGGCGATCTTTCACGCGGTCTATGCCGGCCATCGCTACGCGCGGGAATTCGATGCGCCGCCGGTTGAGATCGCCTTCCAGCGCGAGCGGATTGTGCTTTGACCGATAGGAGTAGGCGAAGGGATCATGGACAAATTCATCATTTTCGAGAAGCGGGCTGAGATTGCGGTCATCACGTTCAATCGCCCATCGATCCTCAATGCTTGGCATACGCCCATGCGCCTCGAGATCACCGAGCGGCTCAAAGAGTGCAACGCCGATCCGGCCGTGCGCGCCGTCATCATGACCGGCGCGGGCGACCGGGGCTTCTGCGCCGGGCAGGATCTGAACGAGACGAAGCAGCTGCAGGGCGGCGAGGGCGGCGTCGCCTGGGCCGCCAGCTGGCCGCCGTTCTACGATGCGCTCCGCGGGATGGAAAAGCCGGTGGTCGCCGCGCTGAACGGCGTCGCCGCCGGCTCCGCCTTCCAATGGGCGATGATGTGCGACGTTCGCGTCGGCCACAAAGGCGTGACCATGGGACAGCCCGAGATCAACGCCGGGATCGCCTCGACGCTGGGCCCGTGGCTCATGGTCGAGCGCATCGGCTGGTCGTGGATGGTCGAGCTCACCCTTTCCGGCCGGATGATGGACGCGGCGGAGTGTCACCATATCGGCCTCATCCATTACCTCGTGCCGCAAAACGAGGTCATGGCGAAATCCATCGAGGTGGCGGCGCACCTGGCCTCCAAGCCGCCGATCGCGATGAAGCTCAACAAACAGCACTTCCGCACGCTCTCCGAGCCCGCTTATCGGCTCGGTGTCGAGGAGGGTCGGCGCATCCAGCGCGAGGCCTATGCGAGCGGCGAGCCTCAGCTGTGGATGGAGAAGTTCTTCGCGGAGCGCGAGCGCCGCAAGCGGAAGTGATCGGGTACATCCTCGGCCACGGCGTGCTATCGGCGGATTTTGCGGAATGAGCCACAGCGAAGCTCCTGCGTTTCCCTGGGGAGCCGACGACGCGTCCGCGGGGACTTTGCTCACCCGTTTCGCACGGGACCACGGCGACCACGTCTATTGCCGGTTCGGCGCCCACTCTTCTTCCGTGCGCGAGATCGAGACGGCGGCGAACCGCGTCGCCCACGGGCTCGCGCGCCGCGACATCCTCGCCGGCGACCGGGTCGGCGTGATGCTGGATCACCATCCGGACCACGTCATCGTCTTCTTCGCGCTCGCCAAGCTCGGCGCCGTGATGGTGCCGCTCAACGTCCATCTGCGCGGCGCGAGCCTCGAGCATTTGCTGCGCGACGGCGACCTCGCGAGCCTGATCGTCGAAGCACGCTTCGCCGAAACGGTGCAGCCGATATTGCAAACGACGCCGGTCGGACGCGTGATCTGGCGGGAGAACCCGGCGGGGTCGGAAACTGACGATTTCGCCGCGCTTCTAGCGGATCCGGAGTCGGCGCCGCCCCGTCACGAGGTCGCACCCGACGACATCGCCGTGATTCTCTATACGTCGGGCACAACAGGCCTTCCCAAGGGCGTGTTGCTCACCGACCGCATGGTGAGGGTCGCGGCCTGCGCGTCGGGACGCGTCGCGGAGGCGAGGGACGGCGACGTCTTCCTGATGTGGGAGCCCATCAATCACATCGGCGGCATGGAGGTGCTGGTCTTGGCGGCGCAACGCCGGATCACGCTCGTGATGGTCGAGCGCTTCAGCGTGTCGCGATTCTGGCCCGAGGTTCGGGAGCATGGCATCACGCACCTGCATTTCCTCGGCGGGGTGCTGGCGCTCCTCCTGAAGGCCGAGCCGCGGCCCGAGGACCGCGACCACGGGATTCGCGTGGCCTGGGGCGGCGGCTGTCCGCTCTCGATCTGGCGCGCGTTCGAGGAGCGCTTTGGCATCCCCATCCGCGAGGGCTATGGCATGACCGAGTGCGCGAGTTTTTCCGCGCAGAACCTTACCGGCAAGCTTGGATCGATTGGCGCCTGTCTTCCCTATCTCGAAATGCGCGTGGTCGACGAGCGCGGGCAACCGCTGGGGCCCGGCAAACGGGGCGAGATCTGGATTCGCGGAAAGCTGCCAGGCATCATCACGCCCGGTTATTGGCGCAATCCGGAGGCGACGGCTGCGCTGTTCGAGGGCGAATGGCTCAGGACCGGCGACATCGGCTGGCATGACGAGGACGGCGACTTCTATTACAGCGGCCGCAAGAAGGACAGCGTCCGGCGCCGCGGCGAGAATGTCGCGGCCTTCGAGGTGGAGCGCGTGCTGAACGAGCACCCCGCCATCGCGGAAAGCGCCATGGTCGGGGTCCCTAACGCCCTTGCCGACGAAGACATCAAGGCGTTCATCCGGCTGAAGCCCGGTGCCACCCTCGACCCGCTCGCGCTCATCCAGTGGTGCGAAACCCGGATGGCTTATTTCCAGATCCCGCGCTACCTCGCCTTCGTCGACAGCCTTCCCAAGACGCCGAGCGAGCGCATTCGCAAGGACGCGCTGTCGCGCGGGACCGAGGATAGCTGGGACCTCGAGCGCTCGGGCTACAGTCTCCGGAGATAATCCTCCCTCGTCCCTTGGACGCGCCCCGTCCCATGCAAAGTCGAGGACCAATGGCTCGCCTTCTGCTATTGGCTGGACATCACTGGCACGCCGCTATCGAGGAGGTTCGACGATGCGCACGCCCCCATCACGGTTTGCCGGCGCCGGACTTGCGCTGGCCGTTCTCGGCGGCTGGCTTGCCGGGCCCGCGCGAGGAGAGCTCCTGACGCACCACGATCTCCCCTATGACGTCGCGCTGACCATCGCCAAGGGCGCGGTCGAGAGCTGCGCCGCGAAAGGATATCCGGAGTCCGCGGTCGTGGTGGACCGCGACGGCGAGACCATCGTGGCGATCCGCGGCGACAACGCCGCGCCTCACACGATGGAAAACGCGCGCCGCAAAGCCTACACGGCGATGAGCTTTCGAACGGCCACGACCGAATACGCCAAGCGCTTCGCCGACAACAATCCGGTGGTGCGCCAGCAGGTGACGCTGCCGAACGTCATCGCCATCCCCGGCGGCTTGCCGATCAAGGTCGGCGAAGAGATCGTCGGCGGCGTCGGCGCATCGGGCTCACCGGGAGTGGACGAGCCCTGCGTCCAAGACGGTCTCGACAAGGTGGCGGACCAGCTCAAGTGAGGCACCGTTCTTGCCGACAGGATCGGCCACATGGTATTAAAATTAGGACGATAAGACGACTGGGCGTGAAGGCGTAGAGCGCGAGCATCGTGACAGGATGGACGGAGCTCACTACGGAGGTCGTCGACCGGCGCGTCCATGAGCGCGCCGTCCGGCACTTGCGCAGCGCGCGCGTGGTGCTGCCGACCTTCGCCGAGCTCGCCGATCCCCGGAAGATCCCAGCGGCGGTCTCGGATCGACTTGGCCAAGTCGATGCGGACACCGCGCACCCCGCCAATCTCTTCCGCGTGCACTGGTACAACGACGAGGCCCGCCGCGGTCTCGAGCCTGTTCCCCTCTACCTCGATCTGCCGGAGGCGCTGACCGGCGTCAAAGCCCGAATCCTCGTGGCGCTCGCCCGGTACTTCCCGATGATCGGAGCGCACAAGGTGCTGGCGGCCTACGGCTGCCTGGTGCCGCGCCTCGTCACCGGCCAATTCGATCCCGAGCGGCACAAAGCGGTCTGGCCCTCGACCGGAAATTACTGCCGCGGCGGCGTCGCGATCTCCCGCATTCTCGATTGCCGCGGGGTCGCGATCCTGCCGGAAGGCATGAGCCAGGAGCGCTTCGAGTGGCTCACGCGCTGGGTCAGATCGCCCGAGGACATCGTCCGGACTCCCGGCACCGAGAGCAACGTCAAGGAGATCTACGACCGGTGCAGGGAGATGGCGCGCGATCCCGCGAACGTCATCTTGAATCAGTTCTCGGAGTTCGGGAATTACCTCGCGCACTACGTCTGCACCGGGCCCGCGCTGCGCGCCGTCTTCGAGGACGCGCAGCGGTGCGACGGCGGGCTGCGGCTCGCGGCCTTCGTGGCGGCATCGGGCTCGGCGGGGACTCTGGGCGCGGGCGATTACCTCAAATCCGAGCTCGGCGCGAAGATCGTGGCGGTCGAAGCTCTGGAATGCCCGACCATGCTCTATAACGGCTACGGCGAGCACAACATCCAAGGGATCGGCGACAAGCACGTCCCCTTCATCCACAACGTCATGAACACCGATCTTGTCGTGGGCATTTCGGACCGCGGCACCGATGCGCTCAACCTGCTCTTCAACAGCGAGGTGGGCCAGCGCGATCTGGCCGGGCGCCGACGCCTCGATCCTGCTCTGTTGGCGCGCCTCGACGGCCTCGGCCTCTCCAGCATCGCCAACGTGCTGGCGGCGATCAAGACGGCGAAGCGGCTCGACCTCGGCAGCGAAGACGCGATCGTCACGGTCGCGACCGATGGAGCCGCGATGTACGGCAGCGAGCGGCAGAAATACGCAGCCGAGCACTATCCCGGCGGATTCGGCGAGATCGATGCGGGCGAAATCCTCGGAGCCCATCTGCAGGCCGTCACCGACGATCACATGATCGAGCTCTCCCGGATCGATCGCGAGCGCATCTTCAATCTCGGCTATTACACCTGGGTCGAGCAGCAGGGCGTGCCGCTCGACGAGTTCGACCGGCGGCGGGAGCAGAGCCTTTGGCGCGGATTTCAAGCCGCGATCCCCCGGTGGGACGCGCTGATCGAGGCATTCAACGCCGAGGCCGGCGTCAACCGGCCAGGCTAGGCAAGGGATGGGGAGCGGATTGACCGAAGGATATCTCGAGCTCCGGCGAAAGACCGTCGCGCGCGACCGAAGCCTGCGCGAGAAAGTGATGTCGCTCGAGGAGGCGGCGAAGCTCGTCAAGGACGGCGACCGCGTCGGCATCGGCGGCAGCACGCTCTCCCGCACGCCGATCGCCATGATCTGGGCGCTCATCCGTGCCGGGCGGAAAGGACTCTCCTGCTCGCGCGGCATCATGTCGAGCGACGGCGAGCTCCTGCTGGGCTCGGGCGCCAGCGATCACCTGATCACCAGCTGGTTCAGCCAAGGCATCGTCTGGGGCGTCTCGAAGGTCATGCGGCTCTACACGGAATCGAAGCGCGCGCGCTTCGAGGAGTGGAGCCACATGGCCATGGGTCTGCGCTTCCGCGCGGGCGCCATGGGCGTGCCGTTCTTGCCGATGCGCTCGATGATGGGCTCGGATGTGATCGCGCGGCTGCCCGAGGTGCGCCAGATCGATTGTCCCTTCACCGGCGAGAAGCTCGTCCTCGTGCCCGCGCTCAATCCCGACGTGGCGCTGATCCACGTGCAGCGCTGCGACCCCTATGGCAACGCGCAGATCGACGGCCTGCAATTCATGGACATCGATCTCGCGATGGCGGCCAATCGCGTGATCCTGACCACCGAGCGGATCGTCTCCAACTAGCAGATCCGTCGCGCGCCCGACCAGACCAAGATCCCGTTCCTCGCGGTCGAGGCCGTGGTCGAGGTGCCCTTCGGCTGCGCGCCGCACGAGTGCTACGGCGTCTATGAGCCATTCTTCAAGCACCACGACATGTACGCCGGGCTGATGCGCAAGGATCCGGCCAAGGGTATCGCCGAGTACCTCGATCGCTATTTCCATGGGCCCAAGAGCTGGACCGAGTATCTCGACCTCATCGGCATGGAGGAGCTGCTCGATGCCGCGCGGCGCGGGAGGAGCATCTATGACGATTGAGACCACGAGCAAAGCCCCGGTGCGCAGTCACACGACCAGCGAGCTGCTCGCGGTCATGGCGAGCCGTCTCTTGAGAGACGGCCAGGTAGTTTTCGCCGGCGTGGGCATCCCGCTGCTGGCGGCGACCTTGGCGCAGCGCCTGCACGGGCCCGGCCTGACGATCTTGTTCGAGGGCGGTACGATCGGCGCGTTCGTCGAGCCGGGGAAGCTGCCGCCCTCGACCAACGAGCAGCGCTGCACGCGGCGCGCCAACATGGTGCTGAGCAGCACCGACGTGCTGCTGCTCCTGCAGCGCGGCTACATCGACATCGGGTTCATGGGCGGCGCGCAGATCGATCAGTTCGGCAATCTCAACAGCTCTTTCATCGGTGATCCCGACAATCCGACGACGCGGTTGCCCGGAACGGGCGGCGGCAACGATATATCGAGCCTCACCGACATGATTGTCGCCATGAAGCACGAGAAGCGGCGCTTCGTGCGCAAGGTCGATTTCATCACCAGTCCGGGATTCGTGCGGGGCGGCACGAGCCGGCGCGACAGCGGGCTGGTCGCCGGCGGCATGTACCGCGTGGTCACCGATCTCGGCATCATGGGCTTCGACGACGAGAGCCGGCGCATGACAGTGCTGGCGCTGCATTCCGGCGTCACGGTCGAGGAGATCCAGGACAACACCGGTTTCGAGCTGCTGGTGGCCGACGATCTCGCCGTCACGGAGCCGCCGAGCGAGCGCGAGCTCTCGGTCCTGCGCCACCTAGACCCGGACAAACTCTATATCGCCTGACAAGCCGCGGCTGCGCAGGGCGGCCCCGCCGATCCACAGGAAAAAGACATGACCGGATTCTCGAACACCTTCGGCATCGCGATGCGGAATTTCACGGCGTTCCCGCAATTGCCGGACGCGCAGGAGCTGGTCGAGTACGGCGTCCGGATGGAGGCGCTGGGCTTCGACTCTCTCTGGGTGTGGGACCATATCTTGCTGGGTGTTGAGCCGCATTTCCCGATCATCGATTCACTGTCGTTGCTGACCGCGGTGGGCGCGCGCACGAAGCGCATCAAGCTCGGCACCGGCGTGCTCATTTTGCCGCTCAGGAACCCGCTGTTGCTCGCCAAGCAGCTCTCGTCGATGGACCAGCTCAGCCAGGGCCGCCTTCTGCTCGGGGTGGCGTCGGGCTGGTACAAGCGCGAGTTCGATTCGGTCGGCGTGCCTTTCGAGAAGCGCGGCAAGATCATGGACGAGAATCTGACCATCATGACGCGGCTCTGGACCGAGGATGTCGTCGCCGGCGACTACCCGCCCTACCACATGAAAGCCGCGGTGATGTTTCCGAAGCCCTATCAGCGGCCGCGTCCCCCGATCCTGATCGGCGGCTACGTCGACCGGGTGTTGAAGCGAGCGGGCGTGGCGGGTGACGGGTGGCTCACGTATTTCTATACGCCCCAGAGCTTCACGAAATCCTGGAAGAAGGTGTGCGACTTCGCAGCCGAGGCGGGCAAGGACCCGGCGCGCCTGCTCAATGCCAATCAGCTGCCGATCATGGTGGGGCAGTCGCGTGCCGCGGTCGAGGCGCCGATGATGGAATGGCTCTCCAAGGAGTGGGACTATGCGTCCTGGAGCGAGTCCACCAAGGACTCCGCCATCATGGGCACGGTGGACGACTGCGTGGCGCAGCTCCAGGCGCATCTCGACGCCGGCGTGCAGAAGCTCATCTTCGTGCCCTATCAGTACCGCCCGGATCAGATCGACGTTATCGCCAAGGAAATCATTCCGCGCCTCAAGCGCTAGGCGGTTGCCGCGTCGGCCTCGCGCTGATACCGCCGCGCCGGCGCATTGACGACCTCGGCGAGGGGCGCCGCGGCGAGCGAGGCGCGCCGCCGCTCCTCGCCTGCGCTCTCATAAAGCGTGGTGCGCTGGATGGGCCGGCGTCCCGCCGCGAGAATGAGCGCCTCCATCCGCTCCGGCGACATCTCCTGGCCATGCGCGGCGCCGGCGGAGCGCGTGATCGTCTCGTTCATGAGCGTGCCGCCGAGGTCGTTCACCCCTGCCCGGAGACAGGCGGCAACGCCCTCCGGGCCCAGCTTTACCCAGGACGCCTGGATGCTTGGGATGTGCGGATGGAGAGCCAGGCGCGCCACCGCGTGCATCAGCACGGCCTCGCGGAACGTGGGTCCGCGGCGCGCGCGTCCTTTGAGATAGATCGGCGCTTCCATGTGGACGAAGGGCAAAGGGATGAACTCGGTGAAGCCGCCCGTGCGGGCCTGATGGCCGCGCACGCGCAACAGGTGCTTCGCCCAGTGATCGGGCCGGTCGACATGGCCGAACATGATCGTCACCGTGCTCTTGATCCCCATGGCGTGCGCGGCCTCCATCACCGCGAACCACTGGGCCGTATCGATCTTGTCCGGGCAGATTACGCGGCGGACTTCGTCGTCCAGGATCTCGGCGGCGGTGCCCGGCAGCGTGCCGAGCCCGGCCTCGCGCAGCCTCGCCAGGAAATCGGGGACGCCGACACCGAGCGTCTCGGCGCCTTGCCAGACCTCGAGCGCGGTGAAGGCGTGGACGTGGATTCGCGGTGCCGCCTCTTTCACGGCCCGGCAGATATCGATGTACGTGGCACCGGTATAATCCGGGTGGATGCCCCCTTGCATGCAGACCTCGGTGGCACCCCGCGCCCAGGCTTCCCGCGTGCGGCGCCGGATCTCGGTGAGATCGAGGTCATAGGGACGCCCGCGCAGGTTCTCGCTCAGCTTGCCCTTGGAGAAGGCGCAGAACTGGCAGCGGAAATAGCAGACGTTGGTGTAGTTGATGTTCCGGTTGACCACGTAGGTGACGGCGTCGCCGTTGACGGAAGCGCGCAGCTCGTCCGCGGCCGCTGAGACCGCCGTGAACTCCTGTCCGCGAGCCGCGAACAGCCGCACGATCTCCGCTTCGGTCAGGTCCGCGCCCGCCTGCGCTCGCTCCAGCACGCGCATGAGCCCCGCGTCGAGATGCGCCGGCCTCGGCGCGCCGATAGAAGCCAACTCGCGCTCGGGTACCGCCGTCGCGACGCCCGGCGACCACGTCTCGGCCCGCGCAAACCCCGCCGCATCCGAAAGGTGCAGCACCGCGCTCGAGAGCCGGGCATCGAGCCATCGGTCCGGCCGTTGCGCGTAGGTCGGATAAATCGCGAGCCGCTCCACGAGCCCCTTGTCGGCGGCGTTGGTGGCGCGCTCGAGGACATCGAGGTGTGGCCATGGGGCCTCGGGATTGACATGGTCGGGCGTGACCGGCGAGACGCCGCCCCAATCATTGATGCCCGCGCCGACGAGCTGGCCGAGCGCGCCTGGATTGAGGTTGGGCGGCGACTGGATGTTCATCTCGGCTCCGAGCACGAGCCGCGCCACGGCGATGGTCCAGAGTTGCTCCTCGAGCGCGGCATCGGGCGCGCTCGCCATGCGCGTCTCGGGCTTGGCGCGGAAATTCTGGACGATGACCTCCTGCAGATGGCCATGCCGGTCATGAAGCTCGCGGAGCGCGAGCAACGCCTCGATCCGCTCGCGCCGCGTCTCTCCGATGCCGATCAGGATGCCCGAGGTGAGCGGCACCGCCGCCTCTCCGGCGAGGCGGATCGTCTCGAGCCGGAGAGCGGGTATTTTATCCGGAGAGCCGAAATGCGGGCCGCCTCGCTCGCAGAGCCGCTCGCTGCTGCTCTCGAGCATGAGCCCCTGGGAAACGGATACCGCGCGAAGCGCCGCGATGTCGCCCGCGGAGAGCAGACCGGGATTGGCGTGCGGCAGCAGCCCGGTCTCCTCGAAGACGAGCCGTGCTGCTTCCGCGAGATAGGCGATGGTCGTGTCGTGGCCGAGCGCTCGCAATTCCTCTCGCGCCAGGTCGTAGCGCAGCTCCGGCTTGTCGCCGAGCGTGAACAGCGCCTCCTTGCACCCGGCCGCCGCGCCCGCGCGCGCGATCGCCAAAACCTCCTCGCGCGAGAGATAGGCGCGCTCGCCCCGTCGCGGAGCGTGAGCGAAGGTACAGTAGTGGCAGACGTCGCGGCAGAGCTGCGTGAGCGGGATGAACACCTTTCGCGAGTAGGACACGATCGCGCCGTGGCCGGCGTCTCGCAAATCAGCCGCCGCCTCCATAAGGAGCGCGAGATCGGGGCACTCGCAGAGAGCGAGCGCCTCCGCCTCCGTCAGTCGCCGGCCCGCTCCCGCATCCTGCACCAAGGCATGCATAGGCTGTGGCATTCGAGGTTTTCCTAATTGGATTCGATCGCCGGGCGCGCCGGATCGATATAGGCCGCGGGGAGGCGCGCCGTCGCGTTGCACCGGTCGAGATAGGCGTGACTGAGCGTGGCCGAGCCGCAGGCGAGAAATTCCCTGAGGTCCTCGGGCCGATCGATATCGAGCCCGATGCCGCGAAGCCGCAGGATGCGCGGGGTGACGCCGCGCTCCAGCGCCGCCTCGAGATGGTGGAAGAAGCTCTGCTTGCCGAACCGGATCGGGATAGCGTCCATGGGCATGAGCGCGACCGCATTCGTTCCCATATCCGCGAGCGCAGGCACCAAAGTGACGGCGGGGCGGGTTTGGGGCGCAGCCAGGATCTCGCCGATCTCGGTGCTGGTCGCGAGCGGCACGTCGGCGGGAATCGCGAGCATGCCGGCCGCCCCCTCCGCCGCCAGCTCTTTCGCCGCCAGCATGATGGCCGCGTTCGGTCCGTCGTGGCGGAGGTCCGCGATCACGCGGGCACCGAACGAGTGCGCCGTCGCGGCGAGCGCGGCTTCGCGCGTGACCACGATCGTGCCGGCAAGCGCGGGGACGCCCGCGAGCGCGGTCAGGACGTCCTCCAGCATGGCCCGCGCCAGACCCTGCCGCTCCTCGGCGGTCAGAACACCCGCAAGCCGCCGCTTTGCCTGCGCCAGATCCTTCGCAGGGACCACTGCCCAAAGACCGTCACGGGCCACGCGGCGTCTCCATCCTAAGTGGTTTCGCACGGCGATCGAGGCTGGCGCCGAACTCCAGCGCCTCGCGGGCCAATCGCTCGCGGTCTTCCAGCGAGGTCATCAGAATGCGGCTGCTCCTCGTCGTCAAAGGCAAGCTGGCGGCTTCGGCGTGGTCGGCACCGTCTATCATGATCCCATCGATGAGGCCGTGATAGTGGCTCGCAATCGAGGCCTGGGTCAGCGGCACACCGAGTTCGGCCATGATCTTCGCGGTGGGTCCTTTGACCGCCTGACCTCCAATTAAAGGCGAGATCCCGAGCGCCGGAGCAGCGCACTCCTGGAGCGCTTGTCTCAACGCAGGCAAAGCCAGGATCGGGCCCACGCTCAGGTAGGGGTTCGAGGGGCAGATCACCACCAATGCGAGATCGGGCGACCGCAGCGCCGCCATGACCTGTGCATTGGGCCTCGCCCGCTCGGCACCCTCAAAAATGATTCGGGTGACCGCGGGCTCGCAGCGGCGGGCGACGAAGTAGCGCTGGAAGGGCATCGTGCCCTCGGACGTCTCCACCAGGGTCCTGACGGGATCGTCGCTCATCGGCAGGAGCGCGGCGTCGATGCCGAGCCGGCGAGCAAAATCGTCGGTGACGGCCGTCAGGCTGTCGCCGCCGCCGAGCCTGCGCGTCCGCTGGACATGGGTGGCGAGATCGCCGTCGCCGAGCCGGAACCAGGTCTCGCCGCCGAGCGCCGCCAGTGCCTCCATGAACGTCCAGGTCTCGCCGCGGCGTCCCCAGCCGGTCTCGGGATTGCTGAGCCCGGCAAGGGTGTACATGACGGTGTCGAGATCGGGCGAAACATGCAGGCCGAGATGCACGAAATCGTCCCCTGTGTTGACGCAGAGGACGAGGTCGTTTGGTGCGAGGACCCGATAGAGTCCCAAGGCGAGCTTCGCCCCGCCGACGCCGCCGCAGAGGGCAAGCACCTTATGTCCGCGCGTGATCATCGGAACAGATCGAGCTGCTTCGGCCGAATAAGAGCGCGCGCTGGAGACTCCGGCCGATTGCCCCAGTCCAACCCGTGCACGAGCACCGCCGGCTGGCGCTCGGCCGCCTGACCCATCACGAGGGAGGCCGCGGCGGCGATCTCGTCGGCAAATCCGATCTGGGTCACGCGCAGCGTGCGGCCGAAAAGATCGGCTTCGCCCACCATATCCACGAGCGAGGGCAGACCCGCGGCGCCCAGCGCTATTCCCACCACGCCGTTCCGCCAGGCGCGACCGAAGCTGTCGTTGATGATGACGCCGAATGCCACGCCGAAATGCGCGTCGAGCCGGCGCTTGAGCCCAAGGCACGTGCCGTCTGGGTCCACCGGCAAGAGCAGCACGCGCTCGCCCTCCTCGGCGTGATCGATATTGGACTGGTCGACCCCGGCATTCGCCATGACGAAGCCCAGGCGATGCTCGACGATCACCACGTCGCGCTTGCAGCGAAGGATCTCGGCCGATTCGGAAAGGATCACCTCGATGAGGCGTGGGTCCTTGTGGCTTTCGCGCGCGATCTCCTGGGCTCGCGGCGAGGCCGTCACCTCCTCGAGCCGGCGATAGCGCCCCTCGGCTTTCGAGACGATTTTCTGGGCGACTACCAGCACGTCCCGGTCGCGGGGCGCGTGCCCCGTCGCCTCGATCGCTTCGATCAGGATCGACGCGAGGTCGTCACCGGGCTCGATGAGCGGGATGCCCGGGAGTGCGATCAAGCCGACCCGTGCCGCGGCCATCCTCTACGCCTCGCTCTGCAGAGCCGATAATGCCGATAAGCCTCGCTCAGGTAAGCTTCATCTCTGTGAGCGGCAGGACGCGTACGCCCGCGGCTTCCAATTCCTGACGCACGCCGCGCGCCGCAACGACCGCGGTCGGCTCGTCGCCGTGGACGCAAAGGCTGTCGATCTTGCGCGGCAAGTGCTTGCCGTTTCGCGAGACGATCTCCTCGTCGAGCACCATGCGGACGACGCGGTGCTTGATCTCCTCGGGGTCGTGCAGCACGGCACCCGAAATCTTTCGCGAGGTGAGATTCCCGTCGTCGTCGTAGAGGCGGTCGCAGAAGCCCTCGCGCGCCAACGGCAGCTCGAGCTTGAGCGCGGCCGCTTCCATCTGCGATCCCGCGAGCGCCACATAGATGATGTTCCGATCGATGGTTTTGATGGCGCGGCCGATGGCGAGGCCGATCTCGAGGTCCTCGGCCGCCATGTTGTTGAGGGAGCCGTGGGGCTTCAGATGAGTGACCTTGGTCCCTGCATAAGCCGCCATCCCCTGGAGCGCGCCGATCTGATAGGCGACCATGTACTCGAGATCGCGCGTGTTCATATCGATGCGGCGCCGGCCGAAGCCCCAGAGATCGTTGAAGCCCGGGTGGGCGCCGATGCTGACGCCCTTCTCCTTCGCGCGCGTCACCACGGTATGCATGGTGTTGGGATCGCCCGCATGGAACCCGCAGGCGATGCTCGCGGATTTGATGATGTCGAGCAGCGCATCATCGTTGCCGATCTTAAAGGCACCGAAGCTCTCGCCCATATCGGCATTCAAATTGACCTGGTTCGCCATCGCGATCTCCTCGTCTCAAGCGCGCCCGGAGATATGGTATCAAGTTCCGGACGATGATAAGATAGTCTCTTTGAGCGCGTCCGTTCAATGACTTAGCCTGCTCGGAATCGCAGCCGCCGTCGACTCCGGCGCGATCCGGGCGCCGGGTGTCCCGAGGTGGCCGTCAAATTCCTGCCCAGCGCCGACAGCGCCGTCATCGTCGAGTTCGGCGATCGGATCGACCGCGCGGTCAGCGATCAGGTGCTCGGTCTCGCCGCCCGGATGCGCGCGGCCGATATCGCCGGCGTCGTGGAGGTCGTGCCGAGTTTTCGCTCGCTCATGGTGCAGTATGACCCGCTGCGCACAAGCTCGGCCGAGCTCATCGGGGCCATCCAGACTCTGCTGACCAGGAAGACCGCGCTCGACCGGAAGCGGCGCCTCTGGCGCGTGCCCGTTTGTTACGAGAGCGACTTCGCGCCCGATCTCGAGAGTGTCGCCCGGCAGACCAAGCTTGCTCTCGAGGAGGTCATAGCGCTCCACGCGGGCACTCGATACCACGTCTACATGATCGGCTTCGTGCCGGGCTATCCCTATATGGGAGGCCTCGCCGAAGCCCTGGTCCTGCCGCGGCGTGCCGATCCGCGCATTCGCGTCCCACCGGGCTCGGTCGCGATCGCGACCACCATGACCGCGATCTATCCGCTCGAGAGTCCCGGCGGCTGGCATCTCATCGGCACGACGCCGATCCGGATCTTCGACACGCTCGCCTCGCCCCCGGCGCTGTTCGCGCCTGGCGACGCCGTCGAGTTCGAGCCCGTGGATAGCGCGACCTTTGCCCGGATCCGATCCGCCACGGAACGGCGCGACTATCGGCCGGCCTCGACGGAGCTCGCGGCATGACGGCGGCGCTCAAGGTCGTGGCTCCCGGTATTCATACGACCATCCAGGATCTCGGCCGCTACGGCTATCAAGCCTTTGGCGTGCCGGTATCGGGTGCGCTCGATGTCATCAGCCATCGGCTCGCCAATCGCATCGTCGGGAATGTCGATAACGCGCCGACACTGGAGATCCTCTTTCAAGGACCGACGCTCGAAGTGATGGCGGACTCCGCGCGCATTGCCATCGCAGGCGGCGCCGCCGAGATCGAGCTCATGGGCGCTCGCCCGAGCAGCCTCGGTGGCTGGCGCAGCGCTTTGCTGCGCCGCGGGCAGAGATTTCGCGTGAGCAAGCTCGGCGAAGCCGCTTGCTGTTATCTCGCCGTGGAGGGCGGCTTCGGCATCGAGCCTTGCCTCGGCAGCGCATCGACCTACGCTCGCGGCGGCTTCGGCGGGCTCGAGGGCCGTGCGGTTCAGGCGGGCGATCTGGTGCCGCTCGTACGCGAGCAGGCCTCGGAGCGCGCCGAGCTCGGGCTTGCCGAGCCGCCTCGGCCAAGCCGGGAGCAGCGGATCCGGATCGTGCTTGGGCCTCAGCAAGACCACTTCACCGAGGCCGCGCTCGAGCGCCTCGTCAGCGAGGACTTCATCGTCTCCAAGCATGCGGATCGCATGGGGATGCGCCTCGACGGGCCGCTCCTCGCGCATCGCGACGGCTACAACATCGTCTCGGACGGCATCGCCACCGGCGCCATCCAGGTGCCGGGCTCCGGCCAACCCATCCTCCTACTCGCCGATCACCAGACCACCGGCGGCTATCCCAAGATCGCGACGGTGATCTCGGCGGATATTCCGGTGGTGGGCCGGCGCAAGCCCGGCGACCTCGTTCGATTCGCGGCCGTCAATGTCGCCGAGGCGGAACGGCTGCGCTGCGACCAGGAGGCCGCTTTCAAGGCTCTGGTTGCCGGCCTGGCGCCGCTCAAGCCGGCGGGAGGCCTCGATGCGGCGCGGCTCCTCGATGCCAATCTCATCAGCGGCGTGGTGTTCGACGAGACATGACGTGGAGGGAGGGACAGGCGCACCATGACTGAGCTTGCCAAGACGCTGCGGCTGAGCGCGGTTCCGCTCTATATTCAGGTCGCGGCGGAGCTCCGGCGGCGCATCGAGAGCGGCCACTGGGCATCCGGCCAGAAGATCTCGACCATCGAGGATCTGCAGAGGGAGTTCGGGGTCGCGCGCGTCACCGTCCGCCAGGCCGTCGAGCTGTTGGAGAACGATGGGCTGGTGCGCCGCCAGCAAGGACGGGGGACCTTCGTCGCGGCGGAGCTCGAGGACACCCGCTGGCTCAAGCTCGACACCAGCTGGTCCTCGCTGATCGGCACGCTCAAGCACAATGTGCCCAAATTCATGCCGGTGAGCGCGCCGACCGAGCCGCCCCGGCTCGGGCCCGAGGAGGGCAAACCCTCTCCCGACTATGTCTTCCTGCGCAGCGTGCAATATCGAGGCGACCGAGCCTATTCAGTCGTGAGCGTCCAATTGGCGAAAGACATTTACGAGCGCGATCCCCACGCGTTTCGGCGGCATGCTGCGCTCCCCATCGTGGCGGAAATGGCAGGGATAAAAATCGCCAGCGCCCGGCAGACGCTGGTCATCGGCAGCGCCGACCCCGAGATCGCGGGACTGCTCGGCGTGCCCCTCAATGCGCCCACCGCCGAGGCTCGCTGCGTGGTGATCGACCGTCGCGGCATCGCCATCTATGTCGCCGATATCATCTACCGCGGCGATTGCATCCGCCTGGAGACCACCTTGCTCAACGACGGCGGCTCCAAGCGGAGCGCGAAGGGCTGACCGGGCACTCACACCGGCGCATCGCGGGGCGTCCACGAGATCTCATCGATCGGCCGGCGCGTCGCGGGTTTGCCGGGTCCGGCGGGCCGGCCGAGCGTCACGATGGCCTGCGGCTCCCATCCCTTCGGCAGCCCCAACGCCTCGGTGACCACGTCGGGACAGAAGAGCGGCGCGCACATCCAGCAGGCGCCGAGGCCCTCGGCGTGCGCCGCCAGCAGCAGGTTCTGCACCGCCATGGCGGCGCTCTGCACGGCCATGGTGTGCTCGGCCCGTCGCCGATCGTCGGGGTAGCGGTCCATGTCCGCCATGTCGAGCGCCACGACGATCACCACGGGGGCGCCAGTGATGCGCGCGTAGGAGCGCGCGACGTCCTGCTCGATCGCGGCGACGGAATCGCCATCCGCCAGCCGGTCTCGCCGGAGCCGCTCGCCCATGGCGAGCGCGAGCCGGTCCTTCCAGTCGAACGCCGTCAGCATCGCGAAGCGCCAGGGCTGCCGGTTGTGCGCCGAGGGCGCCCAGCGCGCCGCCGCCAGGACGCGGTCGAGCGTTTCGGCCGGCACGGCGCTCGCTTCATAACGCCGGATCGAGCGCCGATCGGCCACCAGGCTATAGAAGATCTCCGCAGGAGACTGCCGGCCGGACGTCATTCCCGATCTCCATCCTGACTTACATGTCCTCGCATGTTGTCATAGGCCCGCGGCTGGAGCACCATCGGCGACCGAGGGAATTTCTCGAGCTCGAGGGAGGCGTGTCATGAGTGTTGCGGATGCGAACCATGTGGTTCTGACCGGCGAAAATCCATTCATCCGGCTGAGCGAGCGCGACGGCGACCCCAACAAGACGGATGCGAGCTTCTGGCGCATCATCTTTTGCCCAGCAGGGCCGGGGCATGTGCTCTACCTCAAGAGCGAGCTCACGGAGAACCGCTGGCGCATTTATTCCGACAACATCGCGATGGCGCGCTGGCTGCAATCGACCGTGCAGGGCATGCTCAATGCCGAGCTCGCCGACACCGGCATCCCCGTGATCGACGCCGGCTTCGAGAAGTCCGGAGACGTCCGCGACTTCTGGACCGAGCGCGTGGCCACGAGGAACGACGAGATCAGCCTCACCTGGTATCGGATCGGCGAGCCCCTGCTGATCCACACTCAGCCGAATGCGGCACCGGACCGGCCCTACGGCGTGTGCACGGTTCTGATACCGGCGCTCGGCGCGCGGCTTTCGCGCAACGGCGTCGAGGCCACCGGCCGGCCCTGGCCGCGGCAGCGCGAAGGCCGGCCCTTCAGCACCTGCGCGCTCGCCTTCTCGGAAAGCTGGACCGAGGCCCGATAAGCGGCCCCACGAAAGCCGCTCGATGAAGGCCGCGGGCCATGTCGTGGTGGTGACGGGCGGCGCCGGCGGCATCGGCCGCGCGCTCGCCGAGCGCTTTCACCGGGACGGCGCCAAGACCGTCGTGATCGCCGATCTCGACACAGTCGGCGCAGATGCCGTCGCGGCCGGCATCGGCGGCGCCGCGATGCGCTGCGACGTCGGTAATGAGGCGGAGGTCGCGGCGCTGGTCGACGAGACGGAGCGCCGGTTCGGCCCCATCGGCCTCTTCTGCTCGAATGCGGGCGTCGCCGCCGGCTTCGATCTCCACGGCGAGACCGTCGCGGGCGCCTCGAACGAGGATTGGGCGCGAAGCTGGGCCGTCAACGTGATGGCTCACGTCTATGCGGCGCGCGCCCTGGTTCCGCGCATGAAGGCGCGCGGCGGCGGGAATTTCCTGATCACGGTTTCCGCCGCCGGATTGCTGTCGCAGATCGGCAGCGCGACCTATTCGACGACCAAGCACGCCGCGGTCGGCTTTGCCGAGAGCCTCGCGATCGCTCATCGCGCCGACGGCATCCGGGTCTCGATCCTGTGTCCCCAGGGTGTCGATACCGCGATGCTGCGCTCGCTGCCCCGGGGACCGCAGTCCTTCGACGGCGTGCTGACGCCCAAGGAGGTCGCGGCCGCCGCCACCGCGGGGCTCGAGCGCGAGAGTTTCCTGATCTTGCCGCACCCCGAGGTTGAGACCTACGTGCTCCGGAAGACCGACAATTACGACCGCTGGATCGCCGGCATGGCGAAGCTGCTGAAAGCCACCCGCGAGGGCCGCGGGTGAGCCGCCGGATTAGCCGCCGGCCATTTTCGGGAGAATGACCACCTCGCTCCCCGGCGGGATCGCGCGCAGCCAGTCGTCGCGGTAGATCTCGCCGTTGATTGCCACGGCAACGCCGCGCTCGAGCATCGGCTTGAGCTTCGGATGATCCTGGCCGAGGCGCGACAGCAGCTGATGGATGGTCGCCGCCTCGACCTCGACCTTGGCCCGGCCGCCGGCCGCCGCCTTGAGCGGGCCCGACAGCATGACCTCGACCATCAGCGGCGCCGGCTCCCGCGCTTGGCCTCGTCCATGGCCTTGAGAACGCGGGGCGCCGACATCGGCAGCTGCGTCATGCGCACGCCCGCCGCCGCGGAGACCGCGTTGGCGACGGCCGCGAGCGGCGGCACGATCGAGGTCTCTCCGACGCCGCGCACCCCATAGGGATGGCCGGGATTCGGCACCTCGACGATCACGGTGTCGATCATCGGCAGGTCGGAGGCCACGGGAATGCGGTAGTCGAGGAAGCCGGGGTTCTGCAGCCGGCCGTCCTTGCCGTAGATATATTCCTCGTTGATCGACCAGCCGATGCCCTGCGCGGCGCCGCCCTGGAACTGGCCTTCGACGTAGCTCGGATGCACCGCCTTGCCGGCGTCCTGCACCACCGTATAGCGCGTGATATGCGTGCGCCCGGTCTCGGGATCGATCTCGGCGTCGGCGATGTGCACGGCGAAGCTGACGCCGGCGCCATCCGCGTTCACCTCATAGTGGCCGGCGATCGGGCCGCCGGTCTTGGCGGCTTTCTTGGCGAGATCCTCCAGCGACAGCGGCTCGAAGCTGCCGGCATTGGGGCCGGAGGGCCTGGCTTGGCCGTTCTCCCAGGTCACCGCGTCCGCCGGGATGCCCCAGATCTTCGCGGCGCGCGCGCAGAGCTTGGTGACGGCGTCGCGGGCGGCGCTGATGGTGGCGAGGCCGGTCGAGAAGGTGACGCGGCTCCCTTCGGAGATGTCGTTGTAGCCGAGCGAGCTGGTGTCGGCGACGATCGCGCGCACCTTGTCGTAGGGGATGCCGAGCTCCTCCGCTGCCATCAGGCACATCGAGGCGCGCGAGCCGCCGATGTCGGGCGTGCCGACCACCAGCGCCACGGTGCCGTCGATGTTGACGTTGAGCGAGACGCAGGTCTGGCCGCCGAAGTTGAACCAGAAGCCGGCGGCGACGCCGCGGCCCTGATTGGCGCCGAGCGGCGCCTTATAGTGCGGATGCTTGCGCGCAGCTTCAAGGCAATCGATGAGGCCGATGCGGTTGTACTTCGGCCCATAGGACGAGCGCGTGCCTTCCTTGGCGGCGTTCTTGAGACGCAGCTCGATCGGATCCATATGGATCTTCTTCGCGAGCTCGTCGAGCACGCTCTCGACCGCGAAGGCCGCCATCGGCGCGCCTGGTGCGCGATAGGCCGCCTGCTTCGGCCGGTTGGTGACCACGTCATAGCCCACCACCTTGACGTGCTCGAGGTCGTAGCAGGCGAAGGCCGACATGGCGCCCAGCACGACCGGTGAGCCCGTGAACGCGCCGCCCTGGAAGCGAAGCTCGGCATAGCCGCCGGTGATGCGGCCCGCCTTGGTCACGCCGATCTTGACGGTCATGCTGGTGCTCGAGGTCGGGCCCGAGGCGCGGAACACCTCCTCGCGGCTCATGACGACCTTCACCGGCTTGCCGGCCTTGCGCGAGAGCGCCAATGCCACCGGCTCCACGAACACCGTGGTCTTGCCGCCGAAGCCGCCGCCGATCTCCGAGGCGGTGACGCGCAGCCTGGATACATCCATGCCCAGGAGTGCCGCGCAGGTATCGCGAACCATGAAATGGCCCTGGGTGCAGACCCAGAGCTCGCCCGAGCCGTCGGTGCCGACGCTCGCGAGGCAGGCGTGCGGCTCAATGTAGCCTTGGTGTGTCGCCTCGGTCTTGAAGACGCGCTCGACGACGTGGTCGGCCTGCTTGAACCCCTCCTCGGGGTCGCCATGGCCGAACTCGTGCCGGCCCGCGATGTTGGAGGGCTTGGTCGGCGCGGGCTCGACGTTTTCCGTGATCATGTCGGCGTGCAGGATCGGCGCGCCCGGCTTCATCGCTTCGTCGACGTCGGTGACGTGCGGCAGGATCTCGTAGTCGACCTTGATCAGCTTCAGCGCCTTGCGCGCGATCGCCGTGCTGGTGGCGGCGACGGCCGCGACCGCGTGCCCGTCGTAGAGCGCCTTCTCTCGCGCCATGACGTTGTAGAGCACGTCCCGCAGACTGGGATCGACGTCCGCCGGGAAATCATCGCGGGTGACGATCGCCTTGACGCCCGGAAGCTTCGCGGCCTTCGTGGCGTCGATGGCGCGGATCCGCGCGTGCGGATGCGGGCTGCGCAGGATCTTGCCGACCAGCATGCCCGGCGCGTTGGCGTCGGCGCCGAACTTCGCGCGTCCGGTGACCTTGTCGACGCCATCCGGCCGCAGCGGCCGGGTGCCGACGATCTTGAACGAGTGCGTGCGGGGATCGAGATTTGCATCGAGCGGCATGGGATCAGGCCTTTCTCATCTCGGCGGCGGCGGCTTGCACCGCGCGCACGATCTTGTCATAGCCGGTGCACCGACAGAGGTTGCCGGCGAGCCCGAAGCGGATCTCGCTCTCGGTCGGGTTAGGATTTTGGTCGAGCAGCGCCTTCGCTGAGACCAGGAAGCCCGGCGTGCAGATGCCGCATTGCAGGGCCGCGAACTCCAGGAACTTCTCCTGCAGCGGATGCAGCTTGTCGCCGGCGGCGATGCCTTCAACCGTGCGGATCTCGCGCCCCTCGGCCTCGGCCCCCAGCACCAGGCACGAGCAGACCACGCGGCCATCGAGTGTCACGCTGCAGGCGCCGCAGTCGCCGGTGCCGCAGCCTTCCTTGCTGCCGGTCAGGCCCAGCCGGTCGCGCAGCACGTCGAGCAGCGTCTCGTCGACCTCACAGAGATAAGAGACGGCGTCGCCGTTGATCGTGGTGGAAACCCGGACTTGCGGCATCAATTCCCCCTCGCGCGCTTCAGCGCCGCCTCGGCCGCGCGGCGCGCCAGCACGCCCGCGACCCGGATGCGGAACTCCTTGGTGCCGCGCTTGTCGTCGATCGGCCGGCAGGCCGCGGATGCGGCGGCGGCGAGCCGCTCGAGCGCCTTCGCATCGATGGTGCTGCCGATCAGCGCCTTGGCGGCATCGGGCACCAGGATCACGCGCTCGGCGACCGCCCCCAGGGCGACCCGCGCCGCCGTGCAGACGCCCTTGGCGTCGAGCGTCAGGCTGACGCCGGCGCCGACCACCGCGATGTCCATCTCCGAGCGCGGAATGAAGCGCAGATAGGCGTCGCCCGAGCGCGGCGGCCGCTTCGGCAACAGGATCGCCTCGACCATCTCGCCACGCTTGAGCGAGGTCTTGCCCGGGCCCGTGGCGACCGCCTCGACCGGCACGGTGCGCTTGCCGCGCGGACCCGCGATCACCGCGGAGGCGCCCGCCGCGAGCAGCGCCGGCACGCTGTCGGCCGCCGGCGAAGCATTGCAGAGATTGCCGGCGAGCGTGGCGCGGGACTGGATCTGGTGCGAGCCGATCAGATTCGCGGCCTCGACCACGCCGGGCCACGCCTTGCGGAGTGCCTTGTGCTCGCCGAGCTCGGCGCCGGCAACCGCGGCGCCGATCCGGAAGGCACCGTTCTTGGCCGTGATGGTGCGCAGGGCCGGGATGCGCTTCACGTCGACGATCAGGTCCGGCGTCACGCGGTCGGTGCGCATCTGGACCAGGAGATCGGTGCCGCCTGCCAGCACGCGGGCGACGCCCGCCTTGCCGGCGAGCAGTTTCACCGCGGCGTTGACGGTGGTGGGTGCTTCGAATCGCATGGTGCTCTTTTTCAGGTTGTGGATTCCCCGTCGAGACTGCCGCTGGCAACCTCGACGTGCCCGACCCTACCGCCCGGCTGATGCTTGTCAACTCGGAGCTTGCCGATCCACTCTCTGCGCATGCCGGGCGAGACTAGAGGAAAACCCTGGGAGGACTACTACGCGGCGACCGCCGATCGTGCGCCCCGCCGCACGTTGCTGGAGGCGCTTGCGCGGTTTGCACCCTCGGCCTCGCTGCGCTTGGCTGTCGATCTCGGCTGCGGGGATGGGCGCGACACCATCGAGCTGCTGCGGCGCGGCTGGTCGGTCCTGGCGGTCGACGCCGAGCCCGCGGCCATCGCCCGGCTCCAGAGCCGAGCGGATCTGCCGGAGAGCGCGCGGCTCTCCTGCCTCCGCCGGCGCTTCGAGGATGCGGGTTGGCCCGCGGCCGATCTCGTCAATGCGAGCTTCTCCCTGCCGCTGTGCCCGCCGGAGCGGTTCCCGGCGCTCTGGCAGCGCATCCTCGCATCGCTGAAGCCGGGCGGACGCTTCTCCGGCCAGCTCTATGGCGACCGGGACGGGTGGGCCGGACGGCCCGGCATGACCCATCTGAACCGTGCCGCGGCCGAGCGCCTGCTGGGGGACCTCCGCGTCGAGCTCTTCGAGGAAGAGGAAGCGGATTCGGTCACGCCGCGCGGCAAGCCCAAGCACTGGCACATTTTTCATATTGTCGCCCAGCGGCCGTGACGGGCCTCGGCGCGCGTCTAGGCCAGGTAGGCCGCAATGATCCCCGAGAGCACGATGCCGTCGAAGGTGCCGGCGCCACCGATGCTGGCGACGCCGATGGCGCTTTCCTCGATCTCGCGGAGATGCAGGAGGTCCGCGCCGATGAGCGGGCCCAGGGTGCCCGCGACGAAGGCGACCGGCGCCGCCTGGTCGGCACCCAACACCAGGCCCAGGAGGGCCGCCACCAACGCCGGGACGAAACCCGGTATCAGGATCCCGACGCCCGGCACCGGCCGCGCCACCAGATAGCAGACGACCACGTTGACGGTGCAGGCGGCGATCCCGGCGACGAGAAAGCGGGAGCCGAGCCCTGCAAGATTGAGGAACTCATAAGCCGCCAGCCCAGCCGGGATCAGGCAGCCCCCGACATTGACGGCGATGATGGTCTGCTGCTGCATCCGGGTCATGTCCGGCAGCATCCCGCTGACCCCGAGGATCGCGAGCGGATGCGCCGGTACCTTCTGTGGCCGCTCTATGCGCTTGACCGGGATGTTGATCCCGCTGCCCACGATGATGCCCAGCATCAACAGCAGCGCGGTGCCCGGCTCCAGGTTCAGCTTCGCCAGGCTCGCCGCCATCAACTGCGCGAACAGCAGCGGCAGCAGGATCAGCAGGACCAGAAACGCGATCAGCGAGAGGGGGGTGAAGGCTCTCATGCGCCGCTCACTTTGCGGCCGTCAGGGCCAGGCCGGCCCAAAGGTGAGAGCGGCATCGCGTCTCAGGCCGCGTTGGCGCTGGACGCCGGTTGGAGCGCGGTGCTCAAGGCCTGGTCGACGTTTTCGAGCCAGACGAACTCGAGAGCTTGGCGCGCCTCCTCGGGGATATCGTCCCAGTCCTTGCGGTTGCGCGCCGGCAGCATGACGGTCTTGACGCCCGCCAGCATCGCCGCCAGCACCTTCTCCTTGATGCCGCCAACCGGCAGCACCAGGCCGCGCAGGCTGATCTCGCCGGTCATGGCGAGGTCGCCCCGCACGGGGCGGCCGGTCAAGAGCGAGGCGAGCGCCGTGAACATGGCGACGCCGGCGCTGGGCCCGTCCTTCGGCACGGCGCCCGCGGGCACGTGCACGTGGATGTCGCTGGTCTCGAACAGCTTCGCATCGACGCCGAGTTCCCGGTGCTTCGACTTCGCAAGGCTCAAGGCCGCCTGCGCGCTCTCCTTCATGACGTCGCCGAGCTGGCCCGTGAGGATGAGCTTGCCGTTCCCGGGCGTGCGCGTCGCCTCGATGAAGAGGATGTCGCCGCCGACCGGCGTCCAGGCGAGGCCGGTCGCGACGCCGGGCACGCTGGTGCGCAACGCCTGCTCCGCCTCGAACCGGCGCGGACCCAGAATGCGCGCGATGTCGACGCTGTCGATGATGGCTCGCTCGACCGAGCCCTCGGCGATGCGCACGGCCACGTTGCGCAGCACCGAGCCGATCTCGCGCTCGAGATTGCGCACGCCCGCTTCGCGCGTGTAGTCCTTGATGATGGTCCGAAGCGCCTCCTCGGTGATGGCGCACTGCTCGGCCGTCAGGCCGTTTGCCTCGCGCTGGCGCGGCACCAGGTAGCGCTCGGCGATCTGCAGCTTTTCCGAGATGGTGTAGCCCGAGAGCTGCATCACTTCCATGCGGTCGAGCAGCGGTCCCGGCACGGTGTCGAGCATGTTGGCGGTGGCGATGAACACCACCTTGCTCAGATCGAAGGCGACGCCGAGGTAATTGTCGCGGAAAGTCGAGTTCTGCGCGGGGTCCAGCACCTCCAGCAGCGCCGAGGACGGATCGCCCTGGATGCCGCGGCCGAGCTTGTCGATCTCGTCCAGCATCATCACGCAATCGCGCGTGCCCGCCTTGCGGATCGCCTGGATGATGTTGCCGGGGAGCGCGCCGATATAGGTCCGGCGGTGGCCGCGGATCTCGGCCTCATCGTGGATGCCGCCGAGGCTCACGCGCACGAACTCGCGGCCCATTGCGCGCGCGATGCTCTGGCCCAGCGAGGTCTTGCCGACGCCCGGCGGCCCCACGAAGCAGAGGATCGGCGCCTTGCCGGTCGGGTTGAGCTTGCGCACGGCGAGGTATTCGAGGATGCGGCGCTTGATCTTCTCGAGGCCATAGTGATCGGCCTCCAGGATCTTGCGCGCCTCGGCGATGTCGATCGGCTTGCCGCTCTCGACGCTCCAGGGCAGCTCCGTCAGCCATTCGAGATAGGTGCGCAGCATGGAGGATTCGCCGGACGCGTCCGACATCCGCTTGAGCCGCGCGAGCTCCTTCCTCGCGTGCTTCTCCACGTCCTCGGGCATCTTCGCCTTGGCGATCGCCTCGGCGAGACGGGTCGCCTCGGTGCTTTCGTCCTCCTCGTCGCCGAGCTCCTTCTGGATGGTCCGCAGCTGCTCGCGCAACAGATGCTCGCGCTGCCGGCCCTCGATCGATTCGCGCGTGCGCTGGCCGATGTCATGGGAGAGCCGCAGCACCTCGAGCCGATAGGCCAGGAACCAGAGCACCCGGTCGAGGCGCGCCTTCGGGTCGATGGTCTCGAGGACCTGTTGCTTCTCCTCGATCTTGAGGTCGAGGAAGCTGGCGACCATATCCGCGAGCACAGAGGGCGACTCCACCGACCGGACTGTGTCCTTGAGCTCGTCGGGCGCGTTCGGGATGAGCTGCAGCGCCTCGAGCGCGCGTTCTTTGAGTTGCATGAAGCGCGCCTCGACCTCGGCGCCGGTGGTCTCCGGCTCCGCGATGCGCTCGATGCGCGCGGCGAGGAAGGACTGCTCCTCCAGGAATTCGACGACACGGAACCGCTGCTCGCCGCGGCAGATCAGATGGTGGCTGCCGTCCTGAGCGGTCACGTACCTCAGGATCATCCCGATGGTGCCGATCTCGTAGAGGTCGGCGGGGCCGGGGTCGGCCTTCTCGGGATCGCGCTGGAGCAGAACCCCGATCGGCGCCTGGGCGCGCACGGCGTATTGGACGGCGGCGACCGAGCGTGGCCGGCCCACCGACAGCGGCATGACCACGGAGGGGAACAGGAGAGTGTTGCGCACCGGTACGATCACGACGGCATCGGCGGGCAGCTTCGGCGCCTCGCCGGCGGCGCCCGCCGGCGCTGTCGACCGGGCGGATTGGGGCGGCGCGGGCCCTTGTTGCTCAAGGAAATTAGGACCGATGTCTGTCATTGCGGCGTCTGCTCTCGTCAGTCGACCCTGCGCAAGGAGAGCGCAAGGCAGCCATGCGTCAGTTGATAGCGCACCAGCTCGTACCGGCCCCCGGTTAGCGCCAGCCGGCGTTCGAAGCGGCCATAGGGGATCTCCAGGCGGTGGATCACCGCCGGCTCCGCGGCGCAAGGCAGCGGCCGCTCCCCTGCCACGGAAAGGATGCTGCCTTCGTAGGAGATCTCGAGCCGCTCCGGGTCCACGCCCGGCAACGCGATCTCGATCAGCAAACCGCCGGACGTCTCGAAGATATCGACGGGCGGCTCCCACGAGGGTTGGCGGCCGGCGCGGGCCGGCTCGAAAAACCGCTGATGCAGGCGCTCGGCGCGCTCCAGCATCCGCTGCGCTTCCGCCCACATCCAGACGGAGGGATCAGGTGGCGGCATACGTTCGGGGTCCCTATTGTCGGCGGCTCTCTCAATATGGCGACGGCACCGCGATCCTTCCAGGGTCGGGCGCAATCGGGAGTTAGGGACAATGGGACAGGCGCCCTCTATCGTCGACACCGAGGCCAAGCGGGCGGCGCTTCGCCGGAACAAGCGGTCGGCGACAGGCCTCCTGCTGGCAGCGGTGGCGCTCGCCGTCGGGACGGCGCTGTGGCCCGATCGGCCCTTCGCGGTCCAGCTGATCAATGCCGCCGCCGAGGCCGCCATCGTCGGCGGGCTTGCGGATTGGTTCGCGGTGACCGCGCTCTTCCGTCGGCCGCTGGGCCTGCCGATCCCCCATACCGCGCTCATCCCCTCGCGCAAGGACGACATCGGCCGGTCGCTGGCGGGTTTCGTACGGGACCAGTTCCTCGACCCGCCCGTGCTGATCGAGCGCCTCCGGGCCGAAAACCGGGCACGGCAGCTGGGGCAGCTGCTGGCGAGCGACGCGGCCGCGGCCTTCATCGCCGAGCGTGTCTCTGCGGTGGTGCCGATCGTCTTGAGCTCGGTCGACGATGCCAGCATCCGGGCTTTCTTGCGCGATGTGGCACTGGACGGGCTGCGGCGGCTCGACCTCGCCGCCACCATGGACGCGGTCATCGAGGCGATGATCCGGGACGGCAAGCACATGGAACTGGTGGATGCGCTGATCGACGTCCTCGAGCCGTCGCTCGATGCGCTGGGCGACGTCATCGCCGAGAAAGTCGGCGAGCGTACCGGCCGGTTCTTCCCGAGCTATTTCGATCGCAAGATCGGCGACGGCATCATTTCGGGCGTCGAGAAATGGTTCCGGGCGGTCCGCACGCCCGAGAGCCTGGAGCGGGTGGGGCTCGACGCCTGGATCCGCGCGCGGATGGCGGAGCTCCGGGCGTCCCCCGATTATGCGGCTCTGATCGAGCGCGCACAGGCGGCGATCGTCACGCATCCAGCGCTGTTGCATGCGCTTGCGACCATCTGGGATGAGATCAAGCGCGAGCTCGCCCAGGACGTGCGCTCGGCCCATCCGCGCGCCGGCAAGATCATGGGCGAGATCGCCCAGACCGTCGGCCGGCTGATAGAGGAAACCCCCGAGCTTCAGCGGCTCCTCAACGCCGCGATCGAAGGCGTGGTTGTGGGCTACATCACGCCCTGGCGCGCACAGATCGCGGATTACATCGCCGGCGTCGTAGCGTCCTGGGACGGCCGGAAGGTCGCCGAGGTGATCGAGCTCCAGGTGGGCAAAGACCTGCAATATGTGCGGATCAATGGCACCCTGGTCGGCGCCCTGATCGGCAGCGGCCTTTTCCTGATGCGGGCGGTATTGCCGAGGCTGCTGGCCGCGATCCCCGCTCTCGGAACCTGACCAGGCGGGCGTCTCACTCCGCGGCTTGCCGGCTCTCCGCATACGCGGTGAGCTTCGGCATCACCTGCTCCGCGAGGAGGCGCATCGATTTCTTGTGCAGCGCCTTGTCGTCCCAGTCCTTCTGCGTCACCAGCAGAGTGCCGAAATATCCAAGCCGGTCGATCAGTGCCACGAGCTGATCGAGCACGCTTTTCGG
>DATMMM010000444.1:0-34232 GCA_035569735.1 Allostellaceae bacterium
AGCGTTCAATACCCCGCATCGATCAATGGAAACGCGCTGTGGACGTGGGGCGTGTAGACCGGCGGCGCCGCGTGCAAATAGGATGGATCGAGCTTGGCGAAACTGTCGACGCCCAGCAGGCCCATCGAGACCCGAAGCTCCGTCTCCAGGAGCTCGAGCACACGCACGACGCCCGCCTGCCCCGCGGCCGCGAGGCCATAGAGGTAGAGCCGGCCGATCGCCACCGCATCGGCGCCGAGCGCGATCGCCTTGATGACGTCGGTGCCGCGGCTGAAACCGCCGTCGACAATGACGGCGGCGCGACCCTTCACTGCCGCAACAACCTCCGGCAGGACATCCAGCGCGCCACGGCCGTGGTCGAGTTGCCGGCCGCCATGGTTTGAGACGTAGACCCCGGCGACGCCGTGCTCGCAGGCGATGGCGGCGTCCTCCGCCGTCGCGATGCCCTTGAGGATGAGCGGGATGTCGTAGGTGTCGAGGAACCGCTTCACGTGACTCCAGCTGAGCGCGGCTTGATGGTCCATCCCGACCACGCCGCGCCGCCAGGGTTTCGCGAAGCGCGTGGATATGTCCCGCTCGCGCCGGCTGTAGATCGCGGTGTCCACCGTCAGGCAGAACGCATCGTATCCCGCGGCCATCGCGCGCTTCAGATGATCGTCGACGAAGGCATCGTCGCCGCGCACGTAGAGCTGATAGACGCGCATGCCGCCGGGTGCCGCCGCCGCGGTGGCTTCGATCCCAGGCTGCGAGACCGAGCTCAGGAACATCGGGACCCCGAACTCCGTCGCGGCCTTGGTGACGGTGGCGCCGCCCTCGGCATCGAAGGATTCGAGCGAGCCCACGGGCGCCAGCATGACTGGAATGCGCAAGCTCTTGCCCATCACTCGCCGGCTCAGGTCGATGTTCGAGACGTCGCGCAGCACGCGCGGGCGGAACGCCAATGAATCGAGCGCCAGACGGTTGCGCCGGACCGTGGTCTCGGTGTCGGCACCGCCGATCAGATAATCCCAGATGTTCGCGGGCAGCTTGTTGCGCGCCGCCTTCACCAGCTCGTGCAGCGTCAGAAATTCGCCGCTCGTCTCGCTCAGCATGGGACGATCCGTTCTGAAATTCGGTCGGCCACACTAAAGCGGTTCCCGACGAGTTGGAATCGCATTCCCTGAGCAACGGCGAAGGGAGGGTCACGCTCCCGATTGTTCAGTCCGCCTCTATGCTTCGAGAGTAGAAGCGTTCAGATGAATGGAAGATGGGCGCGCTCGAAACCTGAATTTTGTCAAAACGAACCCATCGCGGGGCGCAACGCATTGATATGCATTGACCTTGGACTCAGTGGCTTTCGCGAAAGACCAGCAAAAAGGCGCGAAACCCGGCAAAAACCGTGTCCGATCAGCCGGAATCACCGCGAAATCGGCAAGGCGAGAGGGCGCTCTTGCCGGGGCTTGGGCCGCACCGTACCCTCCCGATGTCGTCTGCAGGAGTGAGACCGTGGCCGAGATCGTGCGCCCGCTCGATGCCGCGCTGTCCGTCATCGAGGATGGCATGTCCCTGGTGGTGCCGCCCGATTATGGCGGCGTTGCCATGGAGGCGACCCGCGCGTTGATCCGCCGCGGCGTCAAAGGCCTGCACCTGCTGACCCTGCCAGCCTCGTCGCTGCAAGCGGATCTGTTGATCGGCGCCGGCGCTCTCGCGTCCATCGAGACCTCCGCGGTGTCGCTCGGCGAATTGGGCACCGGACCCCGCTTCGCCGCGGCGGCCGTTGCAGGCACGCTCGCGATCAAAGACGCCACCTGCCCGGCGTTGCACGCGGCGCTCCAGGCCAGCGAGAAAGGCGTGCCCTTCATGCCGCTGCGCGGGGTGATCGGATCCGATCTCCTGAAGGTGCGGCCGGACTGGAAGGTGGTGGAGAATCCCTTCGCCGAGGGCGATGCGATCCTGCTGGTGCCCGCGATCCGGCCCGATGTCGCGCTGTTCCACGCGCCATTCGCGGATCGGCACGGCAATGTCTGGGTCGGCCGCCGGCGCGAGCTCTTCGTCATGGCGCACGCCTCGGCCAAGACCGTGGTGACCGTCGAGGAGATCCGCGACGGCAATCTGCTCGAGGACGAGACATTGGCCGGCTCGACGCTCGCGAGCTTCTATGTCGAGGCGGTCGCGGTCGCGCGCACTGGCACCTGGCCGCTGAAGTTCGGCTCGCTCGCCGCCGAGGACACCGCGCACCTTCGGGAATACATGCGGCTCGCCCAAACCGAGGACGGCTTCCGGCAATATCTCGACCGCTACGTCTACCAGCGCCGGGCGGCCTGAGCGATGCCCGAGCGTTCCGAGCCGAAGCCGGAGGAGCTTCTGATCGACGTCGTGTTGCGCCTGATCTCGGGCGCGAATCACGTCGCCATCGGGGCCAATTCGCCGATCCCCGCGGCGGCGGCGTTCCTGGCGCAGCGCTTGGGCGGCGGCCGGCCCTACGTATCGCTGCAACAAAGCGCCAAGCACAATCTCTTCACCGATGGCGGCCGGGAGCTGTTCGATGCTGCGGGACAAGGGCGCATCGACGTGTTCTTCCTCTCGGGCGCGCAGATTGACGGCCAGGGCAACATCAACCTGGTCGCGGTCGGTGACTACGCGCGGCCGAAGGCGCGCTTTCCCGGCTCGTTCGGCTCGGCCTATCTCTACTTCGTGGTGCCGCGGGTGATCCTGTTCCGCACCGAGCACTCCCGGCGCACGCTGGTCTCCAAGGTGGATTTCATCAGCGCACCCGGCGTGAGCCCGCCAAACGTCTATCGCCGGGGCGGACCGGTCGCGCTGGTGACGCCGCTCTGTCATTTCGCCTTCGATCGCGAGCGGGCACGGTTTCGCCTGGAGAGCGTCCACCTGGGACACACCGTCGAGGAAGTCCTGGACAGCACCGGCTTCGAGTTCGACCGGCCGGCGGCCGTGCCGGTGACGCCCGCCCCGACGCCCGCGACGCTGCGGCTCCTGCGCGAGACCATTGCGCCGGAGCTCGCGGCTCTCTATCCCCAATTCGGCGCGCGGGTCTTCGGGATCGTGCCGCGCGCCGCGGAATGAACGACGGAAGCACCATGACCCCCGATCAAAGCGCCGGCGCGCTCGCCGGCATCAAGGTGATCGACCTCACGCGCGTACTGGGCGGGCCCTACTGCACGCAGATGCTCGCCGACCACGGCGCCGGGGTGATCAAGATCGAGCCGCCGCAGGGCGACGAGACCCGGACCTGGGGTCCGCCCTTCCAGGGCGACGCGGCCTCGTATTTCATCGGCGTCAACCGGAACAAGCGCGGCGTCGCCCTCGATCTCACGCGGGCCGAAGGGCGCGAGGCCGTGCTTCGGCTGCTCGAGGACGCCGACGTGCTGGTGGAGAATTTCAAGACCGGCACGCTGGAGCGCTGGGGCATGGGCTACGATGCCGTGCTGAAGCAGCGCTTCCCGCGGCTCGTTCATTGCCGTGTCTCCGGCTTCGGCGCGGACGGGCCGCTCGGCGGCTATCCCGGCTACGACGCCGTGGTTCAGGCGATGGCCGGGCTGATGAGCCTCAACGGCGAGCCCGAGGGCGCGCCGGTTCGCGTGGGCGTGCCCGTGGTCGACCTCGCCACCGGCATGAACGCGAGCATCGCGATCCTGCTGGCACTGCAGGAGCGGCAGCGCTCGGGGCGCGGCCAATTCGTTGAGGTGACGCTCTACGACAGCGCGGTGGCGCTGCTGCATCCTTACAGCGCGAACTGGTTCCTGTCGCGGAAGGCGCCCGCCCGCACCGGCAACCAGCACCCCAATGTGAGCCCCTACGACCAGTACCGCACCAAGACCAAGCGGATTTTCGTCGCGGTCGGGAACGACCGGCAATTCCAGCGCTTCTGCGCGGAGATCGGCCGGCTCGAGCTGGTGAGCGATCCGCGCTTCCGCACCAACGCCGACCGCGTCACCAACCGAGCCGCGCTGCGCGAGGAGCTGGAGGCGGGGCTCGCCTCGATCGACGGCGAGCAGCTCGCGATGACGCTCCTCGACAAGGGCGTACCCTGCGGCCCCGTGCTCGACGTGCCCGACGTGCTCGATCACCCGCACACGCGCCACCGCGAGATGGTCGTCGAGCGCGGCGGCTATCGAGGCACCGGCAATCCCGTGAAGCTCTCGCGCACGCCCGCGAGCCTGCGCTCGACGCCGCCGGCCTTCGGCTCGGCGACGCGCGAGGTGTTGGTGGAAGCGGGCTACAACGAGGCGGAGATCGACGCGCTCTTCGCGTCCGGTGCGGCGCTGGAGACGCCCCGCAAGGCCGCGGCCGAGTAGCGCCCGTGAACGATACCGGCGCTCCAGCGCTGCCGCCCGCGACTGAGCGCGGCTCCTACGCGATCTGGACCTACGACAAGCTGCGCTACAACGACACGGACCGGCAGGGCCACGTAAACAACGCGGTCTTCGCGACCTTCTGCGAGACCGGCCGCGTGATGTTCCTCTACGACGAGCAACTGAATCTCGCCGGCGCCGACGCCAATTTCGTCGTGGTCCGGCTGGAGCTCGATTTCCGCTCGGAGCTGTTCTATCCCGGCCGCATCGATATCGGCACGCGCGTGCTCGGCATCGGGCGCAGCTCGTTCCGCCTGGGACAGGGCATCTTCAACGGCAACACCTGCGCCGCCACCGCCGAAACCGTGTTGGTGCTGATGGACGGCGCCACGCACAAGGCGAAAGCTTTGACCCCGCAGCTCAAGGCTTGGCTCGAGGCGCGCCTTGCCAAGCCCGTCGGCGGTCAGACCGGATAGCCCTTGCTCGCGCGTGCAAGGCCGCCGAAGAGGTCGAGCATCCGCTCGCGCCAACCCGCCACGGGATCGTCGGGTTCGAGCAGCTTGAACGGGGAGATGCACCGAGCCCATTGGAAGCCGCCGAACGCGATGTAATCGGCATAGAGTGGCTTGTCCCCACCGAGGAAGGGCTGCGCCTCCAACAGGTTTCTGAGCGGCTGCAAACTTTGCCGGAACGCGGGCAGCCGCTCCTCGCGGCCGGACTGGAATGCCTCGAGCGTGGTGCCGAAGCGCTCCTCCCGCGACTTGCGGAAATAGGCCTTGTCCTTCTCGTGCACGTGCCGCCACACGTCCAAGGCCAGAAACCGCGCGAGGCCCGGATGAACCACGGTGTCGGTCCAACCCTGCACAAACCGGCTCACCGCGCGGCCGGCGCTGCCGCCGAACAGCGAGGGACGCTCGGGATAGCTGTCCTCGAGATAAGTGGCGATAACCCAGGACTCGCTGAGCCACCGGCCGTCGTCGACGATCACGGGCACGCGGCCCTGGCCCGTGGGCGCCAGGCTCTCCTTCTCGGTGAAGCACCAGGGGATGGTCTCGGCCGGCAGCTCCTTGTGCGCGAGCGCCATCCGGATCCGCCAGCAGAACGGGCTGAAGCGGCGATCCGCCTCGGCGCCCGCGAGGTCATAGAGCGTGATAGCCATGCGTCCTTTCTCCTGTCGCAGCCGCGTCAGATTATCCGGGCGCGAGCTTGGTGCAAGCCGTCGCGAAGACCGCTATAGCGGCTCTCGCGGGCTCAGGCGACGAGTTTGGCGCTCATCTCCCACAGCCGTGCGGCCGAGCCATCGTCCTGGGCTGCTGCGGAGGGCGTTGCGGGTTTCGAGCGCGTGAAATAACCGCCGGTGGTTCCGGCGACGGCGGGATCGCTCGCGAGATAGACGATGGTCTCCGCTCCGCGCTGCTCGCTGAGCGCGGCCACGCGCTTGGCGAGGCTGAGCCCCCAGTGAAACGGGCCGCGGTTGTTGTCGCCGAACCGGCTCGCGACGAAGCCGGGATGCAAGCAATTCGCGGTCACCCCGGTGCCCGCGAGCCGGCGCGCGAGCTCGCGCGTGAACAGGATGTTCGCAAGCTTCGACCGGGAATAGGCGGTCCACCCTCTGTAGCCGCGCTCGAGGTTGAGATCATCGAAGTCGAGCGCCGCTCCCTCATGCGCGCGCGAGGCGACGCTGATCACGCGCGCGGGCGCCGAGGCCGCCAACCGCTCGCGCAAAATCTGCGTCAGCAGAAAATATGCGAGGTGATTGAGCGCAAACGTATGCTCCAGTCCGTCCTCCGTAACTTTCCGGCGCTGGAACAACGCGCCCGCGTTGTTGATGAGTACGTCGATGCGGGGATAGGTCGCCAGCAAGTCCGCACCAAGCCGCCGCACTTCGGCGATGCGCAGGAGATCCGCATAGTGCACCGCCGCGCGAACGTCCGGCGCCGCGGCACGCACGCGCGCCAGCGCCGCCTCTCCACGGGCGCGATCGCGGCCGATCAGCGCAAGGCTGGCGCCCCGAGCCGCCAGCGCCTCCGCGGCCGCCAGTCCGATGCCCGAAGTCGCGCCGGTGATGACGCAGATCTTCCCGTGCATGGGGTCCCGATCAAGACAAAGCGCGCCGCGGCCGGCGGGCCGCGGCGCTCCCGAGGATGCGCTCGGATCGAGGCCGCTGGCTTAGCCCGGCGCGCGCTGCTGAATCTGCTGCCAGACCGCCGCCGTCGGCTGGCCGTCGATCGGCAGGCCGTTGTCCTGCTGGAATCGCCGGATCGCGGCCTCGGTCTGCGGACCGCTGTGCCCGTCCGCGGGTCCAGGGTCATAGCCGAGCCGCTGCAAGCCCGCTTGAATGTTCTGCACGGTTGCGGGGTCGTAGGGAGAGGCACCCTGGCCGCCGCCGGCCGAGCCGCGCCACACGGGCTTGCCCAGGTTGACCTGGCTCGGATCCGTCACCGCGCCCGCGGTGGCGCCGACCGCCCCACCGATCAGCGCGCCGCCGACCGGGCCGATGCCGGTCACGGCCCCGATGATGGCGCCGCCCGCCGCTCCGATACCGGCGCCGCTCACGGCGCGGTCCTCCGTCGAGTCGCCGCAGGCCGCCAGCACCAACGGCAGGCCCAACGCGACGATACCCAGTCCCAATCTACGATGCATATGCGCCCTCCAGACTCGATAGGCGCGGGATCATACACCAAAACGCGCATGCAAGCAGCCGGTTACGCGCTCTTGGTGAGTCGGCGGACGAATTCCATCCAGTTATCGCGCGGAGATACGCAGATCCCGTCGGCGGCGCAATCTGCGGTCCTGCGCAAGGTGACGCCTCCGAAGCTCCAGAGCTTGCGCCAGTGGACAACGTCCTCGAGCACCTGCTCGCGCACGCGACGCTCGATGCGCCGATGCAGGAACGTCTTGCCGAGCGTGAGGTAGAGCAACACGCTCGCGACCGCCGCCCCCGCCCCGACCTTCCACCCAAACAACCACCAGAGCGCACAGGTGAGCGCCAGCAGCGGATAGACCCACTGGTTGCTCCAGGCTTCGAAGGAGACGGGGCTGTCGATGTGCGTGAGCCGCTTGTTGTCGAGGTCGATCGCGATCCGGCCTTCCGCGCAGAGTCGGCGCAATCGCCTGAACAACTCATCGGCGGTCTCGGCGGCCTCCGGCGGGATCGCGACTTCCGGTGCGCGCGGCGGACCTGGGCGGCCGGCCACTGCCGGGCTGGACCTATCAGAGGGACTGCCGACCAAGATGGACATCAAAACCGGAGAGACATCGGGACGATGGGCGGCTGCCTATAGCACATTTCCGCCGAGGCGCCAGCCTCCGGGCGCTGCCACGCCGGGCGGCGTCGCCGGAATCGCGTAAGCTCGGCGCTCTCTCCATCCATCTCCAAAGGGAATCCCACAAATGGCATCGGTCTATTACCGCAGCAGCGTCGGCTACGGTCTCACGTTCGGCAACGCGCTGGCGATTGCGATCTCCTGGTCGCAGGATCACAGCGTGCTCTGGGCCATCATCGACGGCTTCTTCAGCTGGCTCTATGTTCTCTTCTACCTCCTGTTCCGCGCCTGATCCTCAGAAGGAGCCAAGCTCATGCTGATCCCGCTCAAAGGACGCCGCATCTACTATGATTTGACCGGCTCCGAGACCGCACCGGTCGTCTGCTTCACCCATTCCCTGGCATCGGACAGCGGCATGTGGGCGGAACAGCTCCCGCCGCTGCTGGCGGCTGGTTTCCAGGTGCTGCGGCTCGACATGCGCGGACACGGAGGCAGCGATCCCGTCGCGGGCCCCTACACCATGAGCGCGCTGGCGGGCGACGTCGCCGCCGCCATCGATGCGCTGGGTCTCGACCGCGTGCATTACGTCGGGCTCTCGATCGGCGGCATGATCGGACAGGGCTTCGCGCTCGAGCATGGCGCCAGGCTCAAGTCCTTAATGCTGTGCGACACCCTGCCGGGCACCTTGCCCGACGCCAAACCCGCCTGGGCACCGCGCATCGAGGCGGTGACCAAGGCAAACTCGCTGGAGCCGATCGCCGACGCCACCATGGAGCGGTGGTTCACCAGCGCTTTCAAGCCGCGCAATCCCCGACGCTGGCGGCAGATCCGCGACACCGTCGCCGCGACACCGCCCGCAGGTTTTCTCGGCTGCGCCGCCGCCATCCTCGACTTCGACTGGGCGCCTCGGCTGCCGTCGCTCAAGGTACCGACGCTGGTGGTGTGCGGCAGCGAGGATCCGGGCACGCCGCCGGCGCAGAACCGGCGGATCGCCGAGCTGATCCCCGGCGCGCGGTACGAGGAGGTCGCCAACGCGCGCCACTTCCCGAACGTCGAGCGCGCCGAGGTCTTCAACGAGATGCTGTTGGGATGGCTCAAGGCGCAACGCTGAGCGTGTCGGCAGGGGCAGAGTGGCCGACATGACCAGCACGTCCGGGCCGGAGAACGAGGCGCCGCACACCGAGTTCGCGGGCGAGATGAGCTATGGCGATTATCTCCATCTCGATCGCCTGCTCGATGCGCAGCATCCGCTCTCCGGCAATCACAACGAGATGCTGTTCATCATCCAGCATCAGGCGAGCGAGCTCTGGATGAAGCTGGCGCTCCACGAGCTCAGGGCGGCTCAAGTGCGCGTGCAGGCGGACGACCTCGACCCCGCATTCAAGATGCTCGCGCGTGTGAGCCGGATCATGGCCCAGCTCATCCAGGCCTGGGACGTGCTGTCGACCCTGACGCCCAGCGAGTACACGGATTTCCGCGGCCATCTCGGACGGTCCTCGGGCTTCCAGTCCTACCAATACCGCTTGCTGGAATTCACGCTGGGCAACAAGGACCGCGCGCTCGCCGCGCCGCACCAGCATCGCCCGGCCATTCACGCCGAGCTCGGGCGAAGCCTGGAGCGGCCGAGCCTCTACGAGGACGCGATCCTGCTGTTGCACCGACGAGGGTTCGCGATCGACGAGGCCGCGCGCACCCGCGATTGGAGCCTGCCCTACCGCGTACAAGCGACCGTGGCGGCCGCGTGGACCGCGGTCTACCGGGACACGGCGCGGCATTGGGATCTTTACGAGCTCGCGGAGAAGCTGGTCGACCTCGAGGATTATTTCCGGCAGTGGCGGTTCCGGCATGTGACCACCGTCGAGCGGATCATCGGGCTCAAACCCGGCACGGGCGGCACCTCAGGGGTCGGCTATTTGCGAAAACAATTGGAAATCGTGCTGTTTCCCGAGCTCTGGCAGCTCCGCACGGTGCTGTGACGCGGCGGCCTGGCGGAGGCCGGCGCGAAGCGGGCATATCTAGGCGCTTTCGGCCGAGCAGCAGGATGTTACAGAGCGCCCGGAAATTGGTCCGCGCAAAAACCTAGTAACGCCACAATTGCGTTCCTATCGTAACTTCCACGCCCACCAACCGGATTAGGGAGGTCTTTATGCACAAGGTAATGGCACAGGGCATCGGCGCCGCACTGCTGGCGGCGGGCCTCATGATCGCTCCGGCCCTCCTAGGCCCGACCAATCTCACGGCGGCTCGAGCCGCCTGCGAGGCGGGCGACCGGGTCGATAACACCACCGCGGCAATGGCGAAGAAGCGCGCGGAGAGCGCAGGCTTCAGCCAGGTCCGGATGGAACGGAAAGGCTGCGACAACGTCTGGCACGGCACCGCCCTGAAGGACGGAGCCCCCATTCATGTGGCCGTGCTGCCCTCCGGCGAAGTGACGCCGGAAGGCGACTGAGCAGAACGCGCCGCTCCGCGCGGCGCGTTCCGGAGTTTGCCGTGTCAGTCCCCCGCCGGGATCGCGTCGCGACCGGCGGGGATTTCCTGTCCATGGAACCCGCCGGATTGCCGCCGCCAAAGGCGCGCGTAAGCGCCGCCGGCCGCGAGCAGCTCCGTGTGGCTGCCCTCCTCCACGATCCGGCCCTGGTCGAGCACGATCAGGCGATCGAGGCGCGAGATGGTCGAGAGCCGGTGCGCGATCGCAATCACCGTGCGGCCCCGCATCAGGCCCTCGAGCTGCTCCTGGATCGCGGCCTCGACTTCCGAATCGAGCGCCGAGGTCGCCTCGTCGAGCACCAGGATGGGCGCATTTTTCAGGATGACGCGGGCGATCGCGATGCGCTGGCGCTGCCCGCCGGAGAGCTTCACGCCGCGCTCGCCCACATGAGCATCGAAGCCGCGCCGGCCGTGCCAATCCTCGAGCCGCTCGATGAACTCGAGCGCGTGCGCGCGCGCGGCCGCCTCCCGCACCTCGGCCTCGCCCGCCTCGGGCCTGCCGTAACGGATGTTGTCCTGGATCGACCGGTGCAGCAGCGAAGTGTCCTGCGTCACCATCGCGATTTGGCGGCGGAGGCTTTCCTGCGTCACGCGCGCGATGTCCTGGCCGTCGATCAGGATGCGGCCGCCCTCGAGCTCATAGAAACGCAAGAGCAGATTGACCAGCGTCGACTTGCCAGCCCCAGAGCGCCCGATCAACCCCACGCGCTCGCCGGGCCTGATGGCGAGATCGATGCCGTGCAGCACGCCGCGCGCCGTGCCGTAGCCGAACCGGACATCCTCGAAGACGACCCTGCCATGCTCGACCTCGAGCGTGGTGGCATCGGGCCGGTCCCGCATCTGATGGGGCACCGCGATCGAGCGCATGCCGTCCTGCACGACGCCGACGTTCTCGAAGATCGCCGTGACGTTTTGCGCGACCCAGCCCGCGATGTTGGCGATCTGCCAGGTGAGCGGCAACGCCATGGCCACCGTGCCGATCGGGATCGTGCCGCGGGTCCAAAGCCACACGGCGACCGCGCCGGTACCCACCACCATCGAGGCATTGAGCGTGCTGAGCGTCAACCCGAAGAGGGTGATGAGGCGTAATTGACCCCTGAAGGTCTGGGTATGCTGATCGACCGCCGCGCGCACAAACTCGTCCTCATCGCGCGGCCGCGCGAAGAGCTTCACCGTCAGGATGTTGGTGTAGCTGTCGACCACCCGGCCCGTCAGCGTCGAGCGCATCTCCGACATCTGTCGTGAGCGATCGCGCAGGCGCGGCACGAAATAGCGCAGGAAGACCGCATAGCCCGCGAACCACAGCAGCACCGGCGCGGCGAGCCGGACGTCGCTGCTGGCCAGCAAGGCAATGGCGCTGCTGCCGTAGACCAGGATGTACCAGACCGCGTTGGTTCCAGCGACCACGCTCTCGCGCAACGACGGGCCCGTCTGCATGACGCGGTTGGCGATCCGGCCGGCGAAATCGTTCTGGAAGAATGTCCAGCTTTGCCGCACGACGTGCCAATGGCTCTGCCAGCGGATCAGGTTGGTGAGGCCGGCCGCCAGCGCCTGATTGGTGATCAGGCTCTGCAGAAAGAGTGCGCCCGGCCGCACGAGCAAGAGCACCAGCGCCATGCCGAGGAGCTGCGGCCAGTCGGCGCGCAGCAGGGACTCGCGCTCTTGGCTGGAGATCAGCGTCACCACGCGCCCGATGAAGACGGGGATCGCCGAATCGAGCGCCGCCACCACGAAGCCCGCGCAGAACAGCGCGACGACAAGCCAGCGCGCCTGCCGCGCATAATGCCAATAGAAGGCCGCGAGACCCGCCGGCGGCGGCGCTTCGGGCGGCAGCGCCGTCGGCTCCAGCAGGCGCTCGAAGAAACGAAAAGGCGTCATTGTCATGCAGATGTTTTCTGTAACACGCTGAGTAGCAATCCCGCTATCATTTGGAATGTGACGAGCAGCTGGTCGCCATTCGCGCGCCGCGCCGGCTCCGTAACTCGCGCATGGTACACAATCCCGGGGGCTCTCGAGAGATGGTAATTGACTCCGCGTCGCCACCGGGCGGCGACCCACTTAAGGCTGCGCGCGTGCAGGCGATCAATCTGTTTCTTAGCGGCTTTTTGGTGCTTTTTCTCGAGCTTGCCTGCATCCGGTGGTTTGCCGCGTACGTTGTGTTCCTTCAGTTCTTCACCAACGTGGTGCTGATCGCGTCTTTCCTCGGCATGTCCTGCGGATGCCTCGCCGCGCGCAGCCGGCGCGATTGGCTCGGCTATTTCCCCTTCATCGCGCTGGGATCGATGGTGCTGGCGGTCAGCATGCTCGGCATCTACAGCGCCTGGCGCGGCCTCGCCATCGATGTGGGCGGCCAAGGTGCCGCGCAGGAGATCTTCTTCGGCACGGAAAGCCGCAATCCCGACGTCGCCCAATTCGTCATTCCGATCGAGCTGATCGCGGGAGTGTTCTTTTTGCTGATCGCGCTCATGTTCGTCGGCCTGGGACAGGTGCTCGGACGCGCGTTCGATGCCTATCCGAACCGAGTGCGCGGCTATACGCTCAATATCGGCGGCAGTCTTGCCGGGATATTGGGCTTCTCTATCCTGTCTTTCGCGCAGGCACCTCCCGTCGTTTGGTTCCTGATCACCTGTGGCGGGATCGCCTACCTGCTTCGCCAAGCCTCGGCGCTCACGCGGCTGCGAGCGCTCGCCCTCATCACAATCGTTGGCGCGCTGGCGATTCCTCTCGACTGGCACCACAAGCGCGACATCCGTTGGTCGCCTTATTACATGGTGGATCGCAAGCCGTCCGGCAGCGTCAACGTGAACACCATCGGTCACCAGGTAATGGTCCCGTTCGACAAAACCGGCTCGTCCTACTCACTTATCTATTTGCTGGAGCAGAACAGCGGGGGCGCGCCGTTCAAGGACGTGCTGGTCATCGGCGCCGGCACCGGCAACGACGTCGCGCACGCGACGCACTTCGGAGCCGATCGCATCGATGCGGTCGAGATCGACCCGGCAATCCAGGACATCGGCGTCCACTTTCATCCCGATCACCCCTACCAGGATCCTCGCGTCGTGCGGCACCTGGACGATGGGCGGCACTTCCTGCGCACCACCGATCGGAAATACGACCTCGTCGTGTACGCCCTGGTCGACTCGCTGATTTTGCACAGCAGCTACGGGAACCTCCGCCTCGAAAGCTATCTCTTCACGAAAGAAGCCTTCGAGGACGTGCAGAGGGTGCTCAAGCCCGGCGGCACTTTCGTGATCTACAACTACCTTCGACAGGGCTGGATCGTGGCGCGGATCGCGACCATGGCCCAGGGGGTGTTCGGCTGCGCCCCGACTGTCCTGTCTCTGCCCTATCGCGAGACGCTCAAGTCCTCCGACCGTACCGGCTTCACCGTGGTCATCGCCGGCTGCAATCGACACATCGCCGACGCTTTCGCCGAGCACGGCGGCTATTGGCTCGCAAGCGTGCCCACGCGGAACCTCGGTGTGGACGGCTTCACGCTTAAGCCGGACACTCTGCCCCCGGAAGAACGCCAAGACTTAAAGCAGATCGCACCGACAAAGCTGGTGAATGACGAGGGCCAGGTGCTCACGACCGACGACGATTGGCCCTTCCTCTACCTGCACTCGCGACTAATCCCCGACCTCACGGTTCGGTCCATGGTTCTGTTGGCCGCGCTGGGATTGGGGCTGCTCTATTTTTTCCTGCCCAAGAAGGGTGGCGGGCTGAACAGCCGAATGTTTTTCCTTGGCGCCGCATTCATGCTCATCGAGACCAGAGCCGTCGTGCAAATGGCCCTGATTTTCGGCAGCACCTGGATTGTGAACTCGTTGGTATTCTTCACGGTCCTGGTGCTGATCCTGTTCGCCAATCTCTATGTCTTGAAAGTACCGAATCTGCGGTTGCGGCTGCACTATGCGGGATTGCTGCTATTCCTGGCGATCAATGTGGCCATCCCGCTCGACGCCTTCCTGGACGGCGGATTGGTGTGGCGATATGTCGTGCCGTGCGCCCTGACCTTGGGTCCGATGTACTTCGCGGGCGTCATTTTCGCGCACACGTTCCGGGAAGCGCGCGATCCGGACCGCGCCTTCGGCTCTAACATCGCGGGTTCGGTCGTGGGAGGTCTCTGCGAGTCATTCTCTACTTTGCTTGGGTTCCGCTATCTCCTCCTTCTGGCATTCGCGTTTTACGTCTTTTCCATCTGGAGGCCGGGCGCAAGTCGCGCTGTCGCGCCGCAACGGCTATCGACTTGAGACGGAGGGCGCGTTTCCTGCGCGGCTTTAGGCATGACCGGGCTGGCCCGCGGACGCGCGCTCTCGAATGAGCGACTTGGCCGTGCCGGCTTCCTGCATGACGACCAAGCCGACAAGAACCGAGACCAAAGGCAGCCACCACAGGTGATAATTGTGGTGGGCGGCGGGACCGCTCAGAATTGCCAGCAGGGTGATCCCGGCGAGCATCCCGCAGCGGGACGCCAAGCCCGGCGTCTTGCGCCACACGAAGAGGCAGACCGCCGCAAGGCTCGCGATGAAGACCACTCTCGCCACGCTTTGCGCGGCCGCAGGCGCGGAAGCGAGCCAACTCGTCGAGTCCGGAATGCGCGCGGTGTTGAATAGCACGATATTGTCGTAGAGCGCCGCGGGGGAGATCGCAAGAAACAGGAGCACGGGAATCAGCCCGACGACAACCCCGGCCAGATACGGCCATCGCTGACCTGCGGGCGGCAGAGCGCACGGCGCGAGCAGTAGGCCCGGCACCAGCTTGGCGGAGATCGAGAGGCCTACGCAGAACCCGGATAGCGCCGGGCGTCGCTCCAAGGCCAAGAGCGCCGCGAGCAGAGGCACCACCGCCGCAAGGTCCGTGGCACCCTTGCCGAAGACCTGCCGAAGCACGATCGGCAGAGAGAGATAGAACAGCACCGCCACGAGACCCGCGTTGCGGCTCCCCGCCCGCGCGCCGAGGCGATAGATCAAGTAGACGGCGGCAAGCTGCAGCGCCAAGTTCGTCAGCAGAACGCCGCGCGGGCCCAGCCAGGCGCCGAGCGGCAGGTAGATGATCGCCATCATCGGAAGATATTTGTATCCCTGCAGCGCGGGATCGCCGGTAATCTGCAGAGACTCGCGATCGACGGATAGAGTATAGGGATCCTCGCCCGCAAGCAGAGCCTGTCCCGCCGCGAGCGTCGTGGTCGCGACATCCACCAGGTGCGGATTGGCGATTTGCTTGATCAGGAATCCGACCTGGACGGCGATCAGCGCGCCGCAACCGATGAGCAGCGGTCGGCTCCAAGATCCCGCCTCGATGGTCGAGCGCGATTGCGCGAAGGCCGTCAAAGCGCAGGTGCCCGCCAACAGCAGCAGGAGCGCAAAGGCCTTAGGAACGCCCTCGCCCCAGTTGAAGATCTGAACGAAGAGAACGCCGACCCAAATGGCGCCCGCCAGGAGGTGTCGGTATGACGAGAGTCGATTCAAAACACACGATCGCTCGATGGATTGCGCCGCGATCTGTAATCAGCACCCGGTGGAGTGTCAACTCGCGGGTGGCGCGCTCAGGTGGACCGCGTGAGTTCAGAGTTGCGTGGCGAGGCGCAGCATGAAGATGTTTTGGCTGAAGGATTGGCCGGCAAAAGCCCCGCTGGAATCCCGATGAGCGAAGGTGTAGGAAGCGCCGAGGTAGATTTCCCTGCGCACCAGGAACTTGGCGCCAATCCCGGCATCGACCCCGCTATCGGTCCGGTTGACGCCTTTGAAGGCATCGTTGATGTAGGCGACGTTGCCGTTGAGCAGCAGGTTGCGCAGGAGCTCGTGGTCGAGGCTCAGCCCCACGAACGAGTGCAGGTAGCCATTCGACGTGACCCCCGGGCCAAAGACCTCCTGGCCGATATCCTGCACGCTGCGCAGCGCATTGAGCTGGAGCGTGTCGAGGCCGGTGAAATTCCAGACCACCCTGGCGCCCCCGTCGATGCCGCGGATCGGACGGTAGACGCTGTTCTGATATATCTGCTCGAGATAGCCGAGATAGGCCTCGCCATAGATGACGCCGAAGTCGATACGGGCGCCGACATCCGCATGGTAGCCCGCGGAATTGCGCTTTGGATTGACTGCACTGGCGGCGTGATCGAAGTCTCGGAAATTTCCGGTGCCGCGGGCGAAGATACCCCAGTTCGGATCGAGGGAGTACCCGCCCTGCAGACCCAGCGTATAGGTCGTGTTGTTTTGGTCGTCCTCGCTGAGCAGGCCGCCACCGACCGCGGGCACTGCTTGATACTCGGAGCGGGCGACCAACAGGTCGCCTCGATAGGTCACTGGCAGCGCGTCCTGGATGTAGCCGAGACCGGCGCGATAGACCGTGTAGATCGGCGGCTGGGCGGCGAGGCTCCCTGGGGTAACGTTCGGGAAATTCGGCGAGGTGCGCAGTATATGCAGCCGGTCGATCTCCGCGTTGGCGAAGAGATGTTGGCCCTGGTCGATGTCGTAGCGGCCGCTGGTGGCCGCGAAGGCGTCCTGATAGTTCTCGGTCGAGTGGCTCGCGTACCAGGCGATATCGGCGCCGGCGCTCACGTTGAAGGCATGCGCGCCGAAGTTCGAGACCAGATCGAGGCGCGGCCTTAGGTCCGTGATGAAATCGCTCGTGGTTCTAGACGACGTCGCGAAGATGTTGTCGTTATAAGACTCGTCCAGCTCCAGGCGCGGATAAAGAAAGAACTCCTCGATCCGCACGCCGAGCGGATCGAACAGCGGCCTCTGCCGGTCCGTGACGGTCTGGGCGCGCTGGGGTGCCAGGGTCTCCGGCGCGGGCTGCGCAGGCCCGACCGGAGGATACGGCACCGGCAGGAATGGGTCGAACTGTGCCGCGGACACCGCGGGCCACAGCAGAATGCTGGCGATGAGTAGACTGGCTGCGATCGAGGTTCTTGCGTTCATTCCCTCTCTCCCCCACTGATATGATACGAAGATTGCCTCCCGCATGCCAGCGCCAATGATCGAACCGATCAGGTCCGCTCATTGCCACCGCCCCGCTCTGAAGATTTGGGCGCCGTCGCTCCGCGGCTCGCGCCGACCGGCTCGGGCTTCTCGACCTCGACGAAGTGCAGCTCCATCTCGCGGTAGAGCTTCGCATAGTCGCTGAATCGCTGGCGCTCAGCCGGATTCGCCGCAAGGCGACCCGTGTTGGAAGCCCCTGTACGTCCTCGTACTTAGCATCCGTCAAATTGAGCAAGGAACCCAAGACGGCAGCGGACAAGCCCCTTTTTGAACACATCTCGCGGTAGGTTCGGGAGGACGACTCGACAGAGCGACCGGCCGTTTCGTTGAGCGATACCCGGATCGACCGGCGGTGGCATGGCCGGGCCACGGATTGCGGCACTCTTGCGGCATCTCCATGGAATTCAAGCGGTTATGGGAAGCGGCCGGGAACCGTACGGAAGCGGGACCCGTTTTCACAGGGAATGGACGGGCTCCGCGGCTGGGCCGCGTCCGGCTTGAGCGCAATCGAGCCGCCGATGGTTGAAGCATCCGCAGGAGATTGGCAGATGAGAGGCAAGCATGGTTTCGCGAAGCGCGCGCTGGTCCTGGGCGGCCTGCTCATGGGAACGGCGAGCATGGCCCTGGTTCCGACGGCGGCGAACGCGCGCAACTTTATCGGCGTCGATCTCGGCCCGCTGAGCGTCGGAATCGGCCCAAACACACCTGATTACGTCTACGTGCCGGCTCCCGCTCCGGCGCCCTCTGAGGTGACTCCGCCGGCGAGCTACTCGCCGCCAGTCGTCTATCAGACCCCGACGACGACCTATCGGGCGCCCAGCGTGATCTACCAGACGCCGACAACGGCGCCCGCCACGACTACGACGACGAGCACGTACTACTACACCTACCCGAGCACGACGACTTACTACAGCTATCGCCCCGGCTACTACGTGGCGCCCACGGAGACTGCAACGACCTACTACGGTCAATAATAATCGCAGCATTTAGAGAGAGCGGCGCCGGTGCGCTCCACGGGCGCCGCTTTTTTTGTGCGGATGCAGCGGGGGCCGCGATAGACGCTGGTGCGAGGGGCCGGATGCGGACGCCGCTTTCTTCTAGCTCGTGGACATGCGGCTCGCGTGAGGGCTTGCCGTTGCCAGCACGACGCAGTAAAGCACCGAGAACAACGTCTGACGCGTCAAGCGCTCAGGATTTATTTACCCTGCGAAAACCTATTTTCTCTAGGCTTGTCCCCTCCCTCCGTCCTCATGCAAGGCCCGGCCTGCTCGCCTACTCGACGATGAACCAATCCTCACGGCCTCTCGCGCTGGAGATTCGCGGGCTCGCCAAGCGTTTCGAGCGCCCGGCCGTCGACGGTATCGACCTCGATGTTCTCGCCGGCGAATTCTACACGCTGCTCGGGCCAAACGGAGCCGGCAAGACGACGACATTGCGGATGGTGAGCGGACTGCTCAAGCCCGATCGGGGCACGATCAAGATCTACGGTATCGACGCTCTCGCCGATCCCGTCGCCGCCAAGCGGATAACGGCTTGGCTCTCCGACGAGCCCATGATCTACGACAAGCTGACGCCGATCGAGTATCTCGACTTCGTCGCGGGATTGTGGGAGGTCGCGGGCGATCTCGCCCAGGCGCGCGCGGCGGATCTCATCGAGTGGCTTGGTCTGAAGCCCCACGCCAACGAGCGCTGCGAGAGCCTGTCCAAGGGCACGCGCCAAAAGGTGGCGCTGGCCGGGGCGCTCGTGCACGAGCCGAGGCTCATCATCCTGGACGAGCCGTTCACGGGCCTCGACGCCGGGTCGGCGCGCCTGGTCAAGAGCGTGCTGCGCGAGCGCGTCAAAACCGGATGTTCCGTGATCATGACGACACACATCCTGGACGTCGCCGAGCGCATGGCCGATCGCATCGGCGTCATCTCCGGCGGCCGCCTGATCGCCGAGGGCACGCTGGACGAGCTGCGCGGCAAGGCCGGCGCGGGCCACGGCAGCCTCGAGGACACGTTTCTCGCCCTCATCGCGCAAGGGACCGTCGCCGCGTGATCCGGGCCGGCACGACCGCGTGGATCGCGCGGCACGAAGGGCGGCTGGCGTGGCGCGATCTGCTTTGGATGATGACCGCCGGCAGACGCCGGCGCACGCGCACGGTGGCGCTGCTCTTCATCCTCTTCCTGCTCTTCATGCACGGCTTCGCCGCTCTGATGCTCTCCCCTTATGACCTCGGCGCGGGCGCTCCCGACAAGCGCATGCTGGTGACCCTCACGGGCACGCTGGCGCTCTCGTGGTCGCTGATGCTGGCGCAGGCCATGGAGGCGGTGACACGGGCTTTTTACGCGCGCGGAGATTTCGATCTCATCCTTTCCTCGCCGCTTGCCGCCTGGCGGTTCTTCGCCGTGCGCATCGGGGCCATGGCGCTGACGATCATGCTGATGGCGCTGGCGCTGGCCGCGCCCTTCATCAACGTGGCGGCCTGGCGCGGCGGGGCGCATTGGCTCGGCGCCTATGTCGTCACGATGGTGCTGGCAGCGATTGCGGTCTCGATCGCGGTCGTGCTCACCGCCGCGCTCTTCCGCTCGATCGGCCCCAAGCGGACGCGGCTCGCCGCGCAGATCATCGCGGCGGTGATCGGCGCCGCCTTCGTGATCGGCATGCAGCTCGCCGCGATCCTGTCCTATGGCACCATTTCCCGCTTCATGGTCTTGCAGTCGGATCTGGTGATCGCTCTCGCGCCGGAGACCGGCAGCATCCTGTGGTGGCCGGCACGCGCCGCCTTCGGAGACGCGCCCGCGCTGATCGGCATGCTTGGTCTCGGCGCCATTCTATTCGGTGCCACGGTTTACCTCTTCGCTCCACGCGTGGCCGGGTATGTGCTTGCCGCCGCCGGAGTATCGCAGGAGACGAAGCGGCAAATCGGCAAGGCGGCGGGATTCCGGAATAGATCGCCCGCGCGCGCGCTGCGCCAAAAGGAATGGACGTTGTTGTGGCGCGATCCATGGCTGGTATCGCAAACCCTGATGCAGTTGCTCTACCTGCTGCCGCCCGCCTTCTATTTGTGGCGCAACTTCGGCAGCGGCAACGGTGCATCCACACTCGTCGTGCCCGTGCTGATCATGGCGGCGGGACAATTGGGCGGCGCCCTCGCCTGGCTCGCTATTTGCGGCGAGGACGCGCCCGACCTCATCGCCTCCGCACCGGTGCTGAGCGCGCAGGTGCTGCGCGCCAAGACGGAGGCCGTCATGAGCGGAATCGCTTTCGTCTTCGGCCCCTTTATCGTTGCTCTCGCGGTCGTCGCACCCTTTGCCGCGCTCGTCGCCTTTCTCGGCATCGCCATCGGCGCCGCCTCGGCCACCTCGATCCAGATCTGGTTCCGCACGCAGGCAAAGCGCAGCCATTTTCGCCGGCGTCAGACCTCGTCTCGCATTGCCACATTCGCCGAGGCGCTCTCGTCGTGCAGCTGGGCGGCCACCGGCGGCTTGGCGGCGGCCGGCAGCTGGCTCGCGATCGGCGCCGGCGTGATCGCGCTCGCGGTCGTCGGCGGCACCCGCCTGATCAGCCCGGTGCGGAACTGAGCTGCCGGCTGCGAGGCCGTCCTCGGATGCGCGGCTCTATGCAAAGAAATCGCAAAGCTTAGACCAAGGTACAAGGCGCCCCTTCCCTCTTAATGTTCGGCTCTTCCGTTCGGCCAATATTTTCGCCGATTGCGCGCTGCTATGTCTTCTCCGTTCGGACCGATGCCCCATCCGCTGAAGGAACGAAGGAGGCGGTTTCCCCGATGCGTGCCAATCGCACAGAGCTACCCTCGCCCTTGGCGGCGCTCAAGCCCGCCAAGCCCAGCGAAAGCGGTCGCGGCCAATATGAATTCACAAGGCTCGCCTATCGCGAGCCCGAGAAGCTGAGCGCAAGCGTGTGTCTCCAGCTCATCGTAGGCACATCCTTGGTGTTGTGGATCGCGGCGCTGGAGTCGCTTGGAGTGCTCTGGTGAGCGGCGCGCGCATGCGCTCGCAGTGCGTGCGTGGCGGCTCAGCACCGGTAAGGCGACATTAACTCTTCCGAGGCCAGGCTATTCCGTCGCTGTCGCGCAAGCGTTCAATCCCGGCGAACGTCGCTGGGATTGCTGGACAATTGGGGGTCGCAATGCCGCACGACGTCAGAGGCAAGAGTTCGGCGGAACGACTGGCATCCACCGCACCCACCGTTCTGGTGATCGACGACGATCCCACCATGGTGGAGTCGCTGGCGATGATGCTCGAGGATCATGGGTTCCGGGTGCTGACTGCGAACAACGGCGTTCGTGGCCTTCAGGTGTTTCGCGAGCAGAGGCCGGCGGCGGTGCTTACCGATATCCTGATGCCTGAGCAGGACGGCATTGGCGCAATCGTGGAGATGCGTCGCGAGCGGCCCGAGATCAAAATCATCGCGATCTCCGGAGGCGGCCGCATCGGAAATTCCGACTTCCTGACCATCGCCGGCAAGCTCGGCGCCGATGCCACCTTCGAGAAGGGCCACAGCGCCCGCGAGCTGCTCGAGCTGCTGAAGGCGATGCTGCGGCACTGATTCTGCAGGGTGCTGTCTTCGTCGTGGCCTCGCGATGCCGGCGCGCACTCGTTCGCGCGTGGCGGATTGGATGAGGCGCGCGGAGCGGTCAGCTCTCTAACTGCGTGCGACGGGTGCGAGATCGCTGAAAGACCTCGTAGGGCAGCGGTGGCTAGCCGAGTATAGCTGTGAGTAGACCAAGACCCTCGGAAAGCGGCACAAGGACGGATTGACGCCCCCTTCATCGGGCACGATGGATATGCCGATCCCTGCTGGCGCCGCACGATGTTCCTCCAGCAACCGTCTGGTAGGCGAAACAGCATCGAAACAGGCTCGAATGCTGTACTGTCCCTTCTCTACTCGTTTGGAAGTTGCCATGCCGTACGCGATCTTGGATCTCTTGTTTCAGGCGCTACTGACGCTTTATCCCTTCCGCAGCGGTCGCAAGAAACTGGCGCGGTTTGCCGCTTCGAAGATGTCAGGACCGGTAGTATGGCAGACTAAGGACGGCACCCGTTTATTGCTCGACTTGAAAAATTATATCGATCGCGAAGTGGTCATCAAGGGCGGGTTTGAGGCTTCTAATATCGACTTTATGTGCAAAAAGATCGCCTCGTATGATTGTGATGCCTTTATAGACATCGGTGCCAACATCGGCCTGTATTCGATCGCTGTAGCACGCCGTACCGCGGTTCAGGTGATCGCTTTCGAACCCGATCCCCGCAATCATTGTCAGATGGCAGCCAACCTCTTCCTGAACGGCCTCGATGCCAAGGTAGAACTGCATGAGGAAGCTGTCGGACCGAGTTCTGAAGGAAAGGTACTGTACGCCCAGCGAGACACCAATAACCTAAGCACCGCCCTTAGCCGTGTTGATCGGGCTGGCGAGGGCACGATCGCGATTAAGGTGGAGGCGGTGTCTCTCGACCAGAAATTTGATCTTTTGGAGGGACGCTCCGTCGCTGTAAAGATGGACATTGAGGGCTTCGAACTTGAAGCTCTAGCTGGCATGGCTAAGTTCTTAAAGCGCAACCGCATCTTTCTACAAATCGAGATCGTGCCCGAAAATCGCGCGCTTGTACGCGCGCGACTGGCGGCATTAGGGTTGGTAGAATTGCCTCAGTTGCATCAAGGGACGGCAGATTTCTACTTCGAATCCGCTGACGTGTAGAACCCTGTTCGCGCAGAAGCGAGCAATAGAGACCGTGCGGCAGCGGTGCCCGCCGTGCTCTGGATTGTGCGGCTACCGGAAACGCGCGCACGGTGTTGAAGGCGTCGGCTCGGACGTGATTCATATTCCCAACTGTGGCCGACGCCGGCTTGCCGCGAAGCTGATGTCGGGGATGGGCGACACGATGCGGTGTGCTCGGAGGCTGGGTCCATGACCTCCGAGCGCTCCGCGTCTTCCCCCCATATTCCTCAACCCTCCGTTGGTTCGGCTCTTCGGAGCGTTCGGTCTGGCCACAGTCTCTAGCTCTGGGTTATAGTGCTTCCATCGTCAGCAGCGGCTTACCCGGGGCGCTGACGGCTGAGAGACACGACCTCCCCAAGGCTTTGAAGGGGTCACGCGCACTCCCGCCTAACAGGCAGCAGGAGGCGCTTCATGCGCGACGAGTCTACACACACGCCACAGCAATACCGCGAAAAGGCCAACGCGCTGCGCGAGCTGGCTCTTAAGACCAAAGAGCCACAAGAGCGGCGAGAACTTCTTGGGGCGGCGAAGCAGACGGAAATCATGGCTTCGGAGCTGGCTAGAGCCATCAACCTGATCTCTGGCGCGGTCCAGCTGATGAGAGCGGCAGCGTCGGAACCCCACCGGAGTGAATAGCGCGGATGCACTGTGCCTTTCGTTCGGAACGGGACCAGCCGTGATGTAGCGATGGTCTCCGTCCGCGTGCCCTGACATTCGCTCAAGGCCTGACCACCTTGCTTTGCGGCCGGTACCGGCTCCTAAAAGAGCTGATGTCGGTTCGATGGCACGATGCGGCGCTCGGAGGCTACCCCCAGTGGTCTCCGAGCGCTTCGCGTCAGTCCTGAGTCCCTCTTTGTGATCGCAGGCGCTGTCTAGGCCTACACCGGCTCGTCGTCCACTTCTGCATCGCTCTGATCCCGCAACTCCGCCATCTCGCGATAGAGCCTCGCATAGTCAAGCAGCGCCTCGCGCCACTCCTTGTCGCTTGTAGCTGCTGCGCTTCTCTCGAAGAGATCAGCAGTCACTCTCAGTGTGGACGGCGCATCATCGGCCGTGAGATCGTGCGACTTTGACGGTTCGTCGCTCGGGAACATCTCCTCGTTCGGGAACATCTTTGCGCTCCACATCTCCCCCCGCCATTGGCCTTGAAGTCTGGCGCCGTTCTGCTTGTTCTGAGAGCTGCGCGTAGATCATCGCGTAGTCGAAGAACTTGCTACGCTCTCTCGGGTCTTCGGTGCCCTTCGCCAACCGCAAATACTTCGACGCCATCACTCGCATAGCAACGCTCTGATTAAGCATGGGGCGTCCTCCATATGCTGTCGCGTGCCTTGCCTCCTCTTAACGTCGAGCTGGCCACGAAGTGCCGCCCGTGCAGCTCCAGACATTCCTCGCTTCCGCTTACCCAACCGTTGCCATTAGGCGACCCAACTGCTCGCTCAGTCCGCCAACTTCAATGCGACCGCAACCCTCCCTTTCATGACAGTTCAAGGATTGGTTGCGCCTTCGCGCCCGGAAATATGGACGCGACGACCCGCGTCACAGAATTTACCGCCAGTGCGGTAGCGTACTGCACGAGTCGCAGCATTGAACCCATAATGGACTGCGTGATCGTTCACCGTCGGCAAGGCAATGGAACGAGTCACCAAGCTCTACCTGGAAGCGTCCGCGCTGCGTGCTCTCGCGGAGCGCATGGACATGCTGCCAATCCGAGAGCAGCTTCTCTACCTCGCTATGCGTTGTGAAAAGCTGGCGAAGCGGATGGAAGTAAATCCGCAGTGGGCCGATCTCCGAGAGGAAGAGTTTCCGGCTGATCTCTACTAGAGCCGGCGGTCTGGCGACGCCCAGCATTATGGACAGAATCCCATGCGTCATCGGGAAGGTATCGCCGGTTGAGGGAGAGGCGTCCGACAACGAAGATCGCCCACCATGGTGCTGAGCATTACGCACGACGCTCAGCAGGGTCCGAGATCGCAAACTGTGAGGGTTTTCTGTGAGGGGTTCCGCCTTTGTTGGCCAAGCAAGCTATTGAAAAATAAAGACTACAGTGTAGTGGCGTCCCCAGGGGGATTCGAACCCCCGTTACCGCCGTGAAAGGGCGGTGTCCTAGGCCTCTAGACGATGGGGACGAGGTGGAGGCCGCGTCGGCCGCCAACGGTCTAAAGAGCGCGCGGCGAGAAATCAAGCAGGGCCGCCCAGACCGCGTCAGGCGACCGCGGCGTCGTCGATCAGCAGTTGCACGTCCGTGCGGCCCTGCCAGCCGTCCCTGCGCAGATGGCCCGCGACGTGAAAGCCGCGGCCGCGGCCATCCAACAGGGTGCGGCCCAGCTCCGTGTCGAGCGTACGGAATGCGATCGCCTTGAGGCGCTGAGGCCCCGCTGCTTCGCCCAGGATCGCCCGCACGTGGCTCTCGCCGACCACGTCGGCGCGGTGCACCACCATGGATGGGAAGGCGAAGCGCGGCTCGGCATTTCCTGCCCCGAAGGGCGCCAGCCGCTCGAGCAGCGTGACGAAATCGGGCGTCGCAGCCCCCGGCATCAGCGCGCCGTCGAGGCCCAACTCGGGCACGAGCCCGTTCGCGCCCACGACCAGGTGCACCCGCTCCGCCAAGAAATCACGAAAGGCCTCCACGCGCGACTCTGAGACCGTGAAGCCCGCGGCCATCGCGTGACCCCCGCCGTTGAGCAGCAGCCCCGCTTGGCGCGCGGCGATCACGGCGGGCCCGAGCGCGAACCCGCTCACCGAGCGTCCCGAGCCCTTGCCGATCCCGTCGGCGAGCGCCACCACGCAGGCGGGCCGGTTGTAGCGGTCCTTGAGGCGCCCGGCGACGATGCCGATGACGCCGGGATGCCAGCCCTCGCGCGCCACGAAGGCGATCGGCAGGGATGTTTGCGCGCGCTCGATTTGCTCGATCGCTTCCTCGAGCGTGCGCGCCTCGATCTCGCGTCGCTCCGCGTTCCACTGGTCGAGCGCTTGCGCCAGCGCGCGCGCTTCGCTGGCGTGCTCGGTGGTGAGCAGCCGGGTTCCCGCGTCGGCGCGCCCGACCCGCCCACCGGCATTGACGCGCGGCCCCAGGATGAAGCCGGCGTGGTAGGTGTCGAGCCGCTCGCTCACGCCCGCGACCTCGGCGAGCGCCGCCATGCCGAGATTGCCGAGCCGGCGCATCACCTTGAGCCCTTGCACCACCAGCGCCCGGTTGATGCCCGTGAGCGGCACCACGTCGCAGATCGTGCCCAGGGCCACGAGATCCAGGAGCCGCAGCAGATCGGGCTCGGGGCGCGTGGCGTACCAACCCTCCTGCCGCAGCGCGCGATTGAGTCCCACCGCCAGCAGGAAAGCCACGCCGACCGCGGCCAGCATGCCGTGCGGGTTTTGCTCATCGAGCCGATTGGGATTCACTACCGCGACGGCGCGCGGCAGCTCGGGCTCGCCGACATGATGGTCGACCACGACGACGTCGAGACCGGCGGCCGCTGCCGTGGCAAGCGGGGCGTGCGCGGTGATGCCGCAGTCCACGGTGACCGCGAGGGTGACGCCCTCGGACTGAAGCTTCAGCAGCGCCGGCGCATTCGGTCCATAGCCCTCGCTCAGCCGGTCCGGCACATAGACCATGACGCGCGCGCCCGCGGATTCCAGAAACCGCCGCAACAAGGCCGCGGATGTGGCGCCGTCGACGTCGTAGTCGCCAAAGATGGCGATGAGCTCGCTGTCCTTCACCGCGCGCACCAGCCGGGCGACCGCGACGTCCATATCCTTGAAGCCGCTGGGATCCGGCAGCTGCTCACGCAGCCTTGGGCTGAGAAAGCGCTCGGCGGTGTCGGCATCGACGCCGCGGCCCGCGAGCACGCGGCCCAAAATCTCCGGCACGCTGAGCCGCTGAGCGAGCGCAAGCCCGACACGGTCGTCGGCCAGCCGCTGCCGCCAGCGCCGCCCGGTCAGCGAGCGCTCGACCCCCAGGAACCCCCCACCCTCTCCCATCTACTCCGAGTTTGCCCCGCTCAGCGCGCAAAAACTCCGTAATGAGTCTTGCGCTGAAAATTGTGCTGCGCCTCGATCACCCGCACCGTGCCGCTCTTCGAGCGCATCACCATGGAATTCGTCGCGGCACCGCCAGGGAAGCGCCGCACGCCCTGCAGCATGGTGCCGTTGGTCACTCCCGTCGCTGCAAACATGACGTCGCCCTTGGCGAGGTCGAGCAGCGCGTATTTCCGGTTCAGGTCCGTGATGCCGAGCCGCTTGGCGCGGCCGCGCTCGTCGTCGTTGCGGAACAGCAGGCGGCCCTGCATGTGGCCGCCGATGCAGCGCAGCGCCGCCGCCGCCAGCACGCCCTCGGGGGCACCGCCGGAGCCCATGTACATGTCGATGCCGCTCGCGGGACGCGAGGTCGCGATCACGCCGCTGACGTCGCCGTCGGAGATCAGCATGATGCGCGCGCCGGCCTCGCGGACTTTCGCGATGAGCTCGGCATGGCGGGGACGGTCGAGAATGCAGACCACGAGATCCGATACGTCCGCCTGCTTGGCGCGCGCCAGGCTCTTCAGATTGGCCGCCGGCGTCTCGTCGAGATCCACGATTTCGCCGAGCCCGGCGCCGATCGCGATCTTGTCCATGTAGACATCGGGCGCGTTGAGGAAGCCGCCCTGCTCCGCCATGGCGATCACCGCGAGCGCATTGGAGCCGCCCTTGGCGGTTATCGTGGTGCCCTCGAGGGGGTCGAGCGCGATGTCAATTTTGGGCCCTTGGCCCGTCCCCACCCGCTCGCCGATGTAGAGCATCGGCGCCTCGTCGCGCTCGCCCTCGCCGATCACCACGGTGCCGTCGATCGCGAGCGCGCTGAGCACCTGGCGCATGGCGTCGACGGCGGCCTGGTCGGCCGCCTTCTCGTCGCCCCGGCCCATGAGCCGCGAGGCCGAGAGCGCCGCCGCCTCGGTCACGCGCACGGCCTCGAGCGCCAGGTTACGATCCGTCCATCCGGTCTCGGACATGCTTCCTCCCATCGGATTGCTCAGAGCATTTTTCGCCAAAGCGGATACCGATTTGGCGTAGAAAATGTGGCAAACCGAAGAATTCAGAGCGACTCGATCCGAATCATGCGCGGCGGCTCGAGAACTGTCGAGAGGCCATCGATGCGAGAGAGCGCCCGGCGCATGGCGGCCTCCTCGGTCTCGTGAGTCGTGAGCACCACGGGAACCGCCTCGCCCGGCGAGCGCCCGCGCTGGATCATCGCCTCCATGGAGACCTGCTCGTCGCGGAGCGCCCCGGCAACGTCCGCGATGACCCCGGGCCGGTCCACCACCATCAGCCGGACATAATAGGCGCCGCGGTGCCGCTCCATCGGCGAGGCCGGTCGCGCGTCGAGCTTGGCAGCCGCCACCGCGAAGCTCGGCGACCGCCGCTCGGCCGCGATATCGAGGAGATCGGCGACCACCGCGGAGGCCGTCGGCTCCGCGCCGGCGCCCCTGCCCTCCAGCATGATGCGGCCGCAAAAGTCACCCTCGACCATGACGGCGTTGAACACGCCCTCCACGCTCGCGATCGGCGTCGACCTGGGCACCATGCAGGGATGCACCCGCTGCTCGATGCCGTGCTCGGTCGGGCGCGCGAGGCCGAGCAGCTTGATGCGAAACCCCAGCTCGGCCGCATACTCGATGTCGAGGGCCGAGATGTGGCGGATCCCCTCGACGTAGACCCCGTCGAAATCGACCTCGGTGCCGAAGGCGACGGAGGTGAGGATCGCCAGCTTGTGGGCGGCATCGACGCCGTCGATGTCGAAGCTCGGATCGGCCTCGGCGTAGCCGAGCCTTTGTGCCTCGGCGAGCACCTCCCCGAACTCGCGGCGGCTTTCCCGCATGGTCGTGAGAATGAAATTCGAGGTGCCGTTGAGGATGCCGTACACGCGGGCGATGTGGTTGGCCGCGAGCCCCTCGCGCAAGGTCTTCACGATCGGGATGCCGCCGGCCACCGCCGCCTCGAAGGCGAGCGAGGCGCCTTTCGCCTCCGCCAGGCGCGCAAGCTCGGTGCCGTGATGCGCCATCAAAGCCTTGTTGGCGGTGACGACGTGCTTGCCCCGCGCGAGCGCAGCCTTGACGGTGTCGAGCGCGATCCCATCCGCCCCCCCGATCAACTCCACCAAGACGTCGACGTCGGGATCCGCGGCCATTTCAGCGGCGTCGTCGAACCACCGGGCGGCAGAGACGTCGATGCCGCGATCCCTGCGGCGGTCGCGCGCGGAGACGGCCTCGACCACGACGCCGCGCCCGCCCCGCTCCGCCAGGAGATCCGCATTGCTCGTCAGCAGGCGGTGCGTGCCGGCGCCGACGGTACCGAGTCCCGCCAGCGCGATCTTGAGCGGAGGCTTCACGGAAGCGGAGTCTCGCTCATTGCTCGAGCGACATCTCGACCACCCCGCCGGCCTGGCCGGGCGGCGGGGGAGAGGCGCCGATCTCGACCGAGCGGACGGGAACTCCGTTCTGAGTGAGCGCCGCCGCCACCGCTCGGGCTCGGTCCAGCGCCAGATTGAAGCTCGCGAGTTGCGGCGCCACGGTGTCTTGCTCGCCTTGGGGCTCGGAATATCCGGTGACCCGGATGGTGCCGCCGCCATTCCGCTGACGCAGCGCCGCGACCTCGCGGACTTGCGCGAGAACCTCGGGCGAGAGCTTGGCGCTGTTGCCGGCGAACGTGACGGTTCCGAGTGTTCCGCCGACACCCGACGGCAGCGCGGCGCCTCCGCCCATCGCCGGCGGCAGGCTGGGTGGCGGCAATGCCGCGGTCTGCGGCGGCGGTTGCAGTACCGGCGGCGACCGGGTCTGCGCTGACGCGGGCACACCCGCGGGCGGCGGTGGCGGCGGCCGGGGCGTCTCGCCCTGGGGCACGCTGCGCACGCTCGGCGGCGTCAGCGAGGACTCCTGGGGCGGCTTCTCGGTGCCTCGGGCCGGCACAGGCGAGGCCGCAGGCGGCGGATTGGCCGGCGTGGGCGCCGGCGCCGCCTGGGTCGATTCCGCCGGCGGGGCGGCTTGTGGCGGTGCAGCGGGCACCGGCGTTGCCTGGACCGGTGCCGCTGGCGCGGCGGTGGCCTGCGGCTGCGCCGCCGGCTCCGGAGCGTTCAAGGGCGGACTCGGCACGACCTTCGGCGGCGCGGCCACGTACTGGTCGGTGCCCTCGACGTATTTGGCGTTGGCGCGATCGGCCGCAAGGCTGTTGCGCAGCTTCTCGCGGTCGGCGGAACTCAGAGCGTTGTTCGGAGGCGGCGGCACGGATGCCAGATTCGGATAGGGCTGCTCGCCGCCCTTCTCGAAATTCTGGGTGTTTCGGTCGTCGGGCTTGGGGTCGTCCTGGGAAATTCCGGTGGTGTCGCGGTACCACTCCACCGGATTGGCCCAATCCGGCACCGAGCATGCGCTGAGCCCAACCGATACCGCGACCATTGCCGCCGCGGGCCATGCACTACGCGATCCTAACAAGAGTCCACTCGCCGCCGCTCGATGCCCCATTACGACCGTCGAAGCCCCCTGGCTACCCTGCCCCTCCCATCGGGGGCGCGACGCATTATATAGAGCCTGCCACTGGGGGCGCCTCTGGTGTATGACACGGTTTATTCAATCGCCCGCCACGCGTCACCAAAATTCCTCAACCTCAGCACAAATGAGATAAGCCACTGATGGCCGATCCTTCCGGTCAAAAGCCGAGCGGTCAAGGGCCCGAGGTCCGGATTCCCGACCCCGTGCAGCTCTCCCGCGAGTTCGCCGACATCGCCGAGCGCAGCCAGCGCCTCGTTTTGGAATTCCTGCAGCGCCAGCGGCCGGACGGCCTCGGCATGGCCGACCCCCTCAACGTGGGCCAGGCGTTTCTCGAGATGACGCAGCGGTTGATGTCGGACCCGACGCGGCTGGTGCAGGCGCAGCTCTCGCTGTGGCAGGACTATCTCAAGCTCTGGCAATCCACCACGCAGCGGCTGATGGGCGGGCCCGCGGAGCCCGTGATCGAACCGTCCTCGGGCGACCGGCGCTTCAAGGACACCGCGTGGACCGAGAACGCGGTCTTCGACTACATCAAGCAAAGCTATCTGCTGACCGCGCGCTGGATGCAGGCGACCGTGAAGCAGGTCGACGGGCTCGACGACAAGACCTCGAAGAAAATCGATTTCTATACGAGACAATTCGTCGATGCCATCGCGCCCTCGAACTTCGTGCTGACGAACCCCGAGGTGCTGCGCGCGACGATCGAGACCGGCGGCGAGAACCTGGTCAAGGGCCTCGACAACCTCCTCAAGGATCTCGAGCGCGGCAAGGGCCGGCTGATGATCAAGATGACCGACCTCGAGAAGTTCAAGGTCGGCGTCAACATCGCGGTGACGCCCGGCAAGGTGATCTACCAGAACGACCTCATCCAGCTCATCCAGTACGAGCCCGCGACGGAGACGGTGAAGCGCCGCCCGCTGCTGATCATCCCGCCCTGGATCAACAAATACTACATCCTCGATCTGCGGCCCGAGAATTCCTTCATCCGCTGGGCGGTCGAGCAGGGCCACACGGTGTTCGTGGTGTCCTGGGTCAATCCCGACGAGAAGCTCGCCCAGAAAAGTTTCGAGGATTACATGCGCGAGGGGCTGCTCGCCGCCCTCGACGCGATCGAGCAAGCAACCGGCGAGCGCGAGGCCAATGTGATCGGCTACTGTCTCGGCGGTACGCTGCTCGCGGCGACGCTCGCCTACATGAAAACCAAGGGCGACGACCGCATCACGAGCGCCACCTATTTCGTGGCGCTGGTCGACTTCAAGGAAGCGGGCGAGCTATCGGTCTTCATCGACGAGGAGCAACTGCATTACCTCGAAGAGCGCATGCGCGAGCATGGGTATCTCGAGGGCTCCGACATGGCCACCACCTTCAACATGCTGCGCGCGAACGACCTCATCTGGTCCTTCGTGGTGAACAATTATCTCCTCGGCAAGGAGCCGTTCCCGTTCGATCTGCTCTACTGGAACTCGGACTCCACGCGCATGCCGGCGGCAATGCACAGCTTCTATCTGCGCAACATGTACCAGGAGAACAAGCTGGTCGTGCCCGGAGGCATCTCGCTCGCGGGCGTGCCCATCGACGTCACCACGATCGCGACGCCGAGCTTTCTGCTCTCCACGCGAGAGGACCACATCGCGCCGTGGAAATCGACCTACGCCGCGACCCAGCTCTACCGCGGTCCCGTCAAGTTCGTGCTCGCGGCCTCCGGCCACATTGCGGGCGTGGTGAACCCGCCCGGCAAGAGCAAGTACGGCCACTGGGAAAACGCGAAGAATCCGCCGACGCCCGACGAATGGCTCGCCACGGCCGAGCAATATCCCGACTCATGGTGGCCGGCCTGGGAGAAATGGATCGGCAAGTACGCGGGCGGCGAAGTGCCCGCGCGAAACCCCGGCGACGGCAAGCTCAAGCCGATCGAGAGCGCGCCGGGCTCCTACGTCCTCGTGAAGGCAAGCTGAGGGAGAAGCCCTTCCGCTCCTATTGGCTTGCCGCCGCCCAAGGCAGCGCAAGCAGATCGCCGATGGCGGGCTCGGGAATGTTGGAGATGATGGCGCCGTCCTCGAGCTTGAGGTCATAGCGCATGGGGTCGTCGTGCGAGATGCCGACCACGCGCCCCGCCAGCTTCACGCCGAACTGGGTGAATTCCACCTGGGCCCTGAGCGGGATCCCCCGGGCCTGTGACAATGAAAGGACCTGAGCAGTCATCTAAACCTCCCGGCGAAATTGCTCCAATGATATGGAACATTTCGTTCATATTGGCTCCCCTGGGATTCCCCTAGTTCCGGGGCGGTGAATCCTGGAGATGGACGCCGGAAGCTACCGAGGTGCCCCAGAATTGTCGGCAAGCGTACGGAAACGCCCACTTCCGATTGACGCATTGCTCAGGGATCTGTAGGGTCGCCGTCACCATGAGCACGCGCCTCGTATGTATGACCCTCACTTACTGTTGGTGCCGAAAGCATCTGCTTTCGGGGCCTGGGGGGTATTGCGCGCGCTGAAGTCACGTGTAGCAGTCAAACCATCCCAAAGGCCCCGCCGGATGTGTCGGGGCCTTTCGCATTTTGGACCCCTGCACCGCCGGCGAGGCCTCCGGTAAACGTTGGAGGAGCGTCATGAGCAGGCTAGCACCGGATGGCAATTTCCTGGAGGAAGAGCCAGTAGGCAACATCCATGGGTCGATCTTTTCGCTAGCGGGAGCGGCGACCGATGTCTCCGCGGCCCCGCTCTGGATGGCGTTCCGCGACCATTACACGCGCGCGAAACAGCGCCGCCAGCCGAGCGAGAGCGTCGAGCTCGAATGCCAGCTCGCCCCATGCCTTTGAGAAAGCCGTGGGGCCGCAGCTGGCTGGAACTGCGCTCGCCCGCCCGCTTCAGCGATACTGTTCCGCCAGCTCCGCGTAGCGCTCGGGGAGCGTCTCGATGTAGCGCGTCTCCTCCGCTGTCACGGCACGCAGGAGGCGCGCGGGTGTGCCGGCCCAGAGCTCGCCTGACTTGATGCGCTTGCCCGGCGTCACCACGGCGCCGGCGGCGATCCAGGCGCCGGTCTCGACGACGGCGCCATCCATCACACAGGCCTTCATTCCGACGAAGCAGCGATCCTCCAGGCGGCAGGCGTGGATCAGCGCCATATGGCCGATGGTGACACGCTCGCCGATCCAGGTGGCGCCATTCGCAACGCTCGACACATGCACCACCGTGCCGTCCTGCACGTTCGTGAGCGCGCCCACACGGATCGCGGCGAGATCGCCGCGGAGCACGCAGCCGAACCAGATGTTGGTGCGCGCACCGATCTCGACCTGCCCGATCAGCGTGGCGTTGGCCGCCACGAACGCATCGGGCGCGATCGCCGGAACGTAATTGCGGAACGGCAGCAGCACGCCACCGGTCACGACGGCAGCGCCTCTTGCAATCCGCTCGCCTCGGGCAAGCCCAGCATAAGGTTGAGGTTCTGCACGGCGGCACCCGAGGCGCCCTTGCCGAGATTGTCCAGGAGCGCCACCAGCCTCGCCTGCCCTGCCTCCTCGGAGCCGAAGACATAGAGCCTCATGCGGTTGGTGCCGTTGAGGCGCTCGGGATCCAGCGTCTTGAGCGCGGCGGCTTCCTCGAGCGAGGCGACCTCGACGAACGCCATCCCGGAATAAGCCCGGACGAGAGCCGCGTGGAGATCCTTGAGCGTCGGTGCGGCCGGCAGCGCCCTCAGCTGCAGCGGCACCTCGACGATCATGCCCTGCGCGTACCGGCCGACCGCGGGCGCGAACAGCGGCCGGTAGGTGAGGCCGGTATGCGCCTGCATCTCCGGCACGTGCTTGTGCGCGAGGCCGAGCGCGTAGATGCGATAGGGCGCCTCGGTATAGCCGGGCGAGCTCTGGTTCTCGAATTCCGCGATCATGCTCTTGCCGCCGCCGCTATAGCCGGAGACCGCGTTGACCGTGACCGGCCAGCTCTTCGGCAAAAGCTCCCCCTCGATCAA